>CAZJCB010000438.1:0-1505 GCA_964544245.1 uncultured Christensenella sp. | reverse complement strand
CCCAGGACATGTCCAGCGGGTGCTCCATCACCGGCAGGAGTTCCACATGGGTGTAGCCCATCTCCTCCACGTAGGGGATGAGCTGGTCGGCGATCTCCTCATAGGACAGCATCCTGCCGTTCTCGCCGCGCCGCCAGGAGGCCAGGTGCATCTCGTAGATGTTGACGGGGCTGGAATAGGGCTGCCAGGCCGCGCGCTTTTGCATCCACTCCCCGTCGCCCCACGCGTAGCCGTCCAGGTCGTACAGGAGGCTGGCGGTGTTGGGCCGCAGCTCGCAGGAGAAGGCGAAGGGGTCGGTCTTCAGGCTCCAGCGCCCGTCCGCCCCCTTGACGGCGTACTTGTAGGCGCGGAGCTTTTCCTCCGAGCCCTCGTAGCTGAAACTGGCCGGGTCGGCGGCCGGGGTGAAGAGGATGTCCGGCAGACGGATCTCCCAGGTGCCGTCGAACTGCTTCTGCATGGGATGCTTTTCGTAGTCCCAGAAACAAAACTCCCCTGTCAGGCTGACTGCCTGGGCGTTGGGGGCCCATACGGTGAAATGCCAGCAGTCCACATCCTGCCAGACCGGGTGCGCGCCGAACATCCTGTAGGCGTGTCGGCTGGTCCCCTGATGAAACTCCTGCCTTTGCGCGTCCTGTGGTGCCTGATAGCGCAAGGTCACTCCTCCTTCCTGTCGAAGACGGATGATCCCCATGCGTGGTTTTCCTATATATACTATAGCATAGACAAATTTCAGGCGCAACTTGCAAAGCGGTTTCCCTGACTTTACAAATCAGCGGGAACGGTCCCGAAGCGGGGAACCGGGCGACGGCGATTGAACCTGCCGCGGCGCGCGTGCTATAATCCCTTGACAAATCACGAAAGGCAGGCCTTATGAGACGGCAGCGTTTGTTCGCGCCCCGGCGCAGGCGGCACACCGGCTGCCTGACGGTTTTGCTGCTGTCCCTCGCGGCCGCGGCGCTCGTCCTGTCGCTCAACGGCCTGTCCAACCGCTACGTGCGCCTGGAGACCCGGAAGGTCACCGTCCTCCAGCTGCCCAAGGCGCTGGAAGGGTTCACCATCCTCCACCTGAGCGACCTGCACGCGGCGCAGCTGGGCAAGGCGCAGGAACACCTCCGCAGCGCGCTGGGCAGGGAAACATACCAGGCCGTCGCGCTCACCGGGGACATGGTGGGGCGGAGCGGAAACGCGGGGCCCCTGATGGACCTGCTCTCCCTGGTGCCCAAGGGCGTCCCCGTCTTCCTCATCGCGGGGGACGGCGACCCCGCGCCGCTGCTGTCCCTGCCCCACGGGGACAGCGAGGTCAAGGCGGAATACGTCCGGCAGGCCGAAGCCCTGGGCGCCGTCTATCTGGAAGCGCCATACAGGCTGGAGGCGGACGGCCAGACGGTTTGGTTCTGCCCGGGCGACCTGTTCACCTATGACGTCCCCAGCGCCAGGGACGCGCTGGCCGCGCAGGTCGCGTCGCTCAAAGCCGCCGACAACCCCTACGCGCCGGAGACCGGCGC
>CAZJCB010000437.1:0-1532 GCA_964544245.1 uncultured Christensenella sp. | reverse complement strand
GCGGCAAAACAGTATCCGCCAGGAAGAAGGTGAGAACATGGGGCGAAAGAACAGGAGAGCAAAATACGAGTATCGGCAGCATCTTGGCTTCGATCCGAGGAAGTACATACAGCGGAACATTCAGGTTGAAAGACCGCAGCAGGAAAGCCAGAAATTCCAGGCGTTTGGGCGGACGGACAGTGCAGACTCAACAGACTCAACATACTCAATGAGAAACGCATATACCGAAGAGGCTGAGTCGCACCCTTATCGCACACCTTACCGTGGTGAGATTTGGTTTGCGAATCTGGGTTATCACCCTGGCACCTCCGTCCAGGATGGATGCAGGCCTGTGCTGATCATCTCGAATGACAAGGGTAATCATTTCGCCAGCACAATCGTCGTGTTGCCGATGACCACAAGAATGAAGAAGTGCAGTCTGCCTTCTCATGTGGAGCTTCGACAGGAGGACTTGTCAAAGGCGAATTTGAACCGTCCCTTCGAGGAATCGCTGCTGCTCGCGGAGCAGATCACCACCATTGGAAAATCAGCTCTGCGAAGCTACATCGGCAAGGTTGAAGCACCGGAAAAGCTGGCGGAAATTGAGCATGCGGTGAAAGCGCAGCTTGGCATGAAAGCTGTATGAGATTTTCTGTCGTGGGTTTACCACACAATCATTTTCAACACCTATAGGAAAGGAGAGCGAGTTCGCTATGAACGAAGCTATGAATGCAGCAACTGGCGCAGCGGCCAACACAGCATCAGGCACAGCATCAGGAACAGCGACAAACAAGGCTGCTGCCAAGGTAAACTTCGTGAACATACCGCAGGAGTTAAAGGCAAATGCAGCTTTCTGCGTATGGCGATATGAAAAGCGGAACGGGAATAAAACCAAAGTTCCCTACAATCCGAGGACCCGCGCACTGGCGAGAGTAAACGATCCTTCCACATTCGCTGACTTCGGATCGGCTATGAAAGCCTATGCGCTTGGCGGTTGGGATGGCATCGGCTATCGCGTCAGCGAGGGAATCGGCGCCATCGATATCGATCATTGCATCCGCGAGGATGGATCTTTGAACGATGTGGCTGCGTCCGTCCTGGGCATATTTACGGATGCCTATTTTGAACGCAGTCCTTCCGGATCAGGCCTCCGCGGTTTCTTCCGCCTGTCACCGGATTTTGCCTATGACAGCACGGTTTACTACAAGAACAACCGGAAACATGGGCTTGAGATGTATCTCCCGGGAACAACGCAGCGATTCGTCACGGTGACGGGAGATGTCTATAAGCCTGGAGCGGTCGTCCGGAATGACGAGGCACTTCAGACTGTCCTCGACACCTTTATGAAACGCGGTAAGCCGCTGAATGGATCCACGGTAGAGCCGTGCTCTTATCTCTCGGACGATCAGGTCATTGCCCACGCATCCAAATCGGAATCCGGGGCGAAATTCAAGACCCTGATGGAGGGGAATTGGAGCGACGGTTATGATTCCCAGTCCGATGCGGATATGGCGCTGGTCTCGATGCTCTGCTTCTGGTGTGGCAATGTGGAG
>CAZJCB010000436.1:0-1533 GCA_964544245.1 uncultured Christensenella sp. | reverse complement strand
GCTGTAGGGCGACAGGCGCGAAAAGCTCCCCGCGGACACTATGTCCGGGTGGGGAACCAAAGTCGCCGCCATGGGCAGCCGCCTGTCCCCGGTGACGTTCAGGTCCTGGTGCAGGGTAAAATCCATATGGGCCGTCCTCCTGTCCTGTATCCCGGCTCCCTCTTTCGGGCCGGGCGCGGTATGCGGGGATTGCGCAACCATTCTACTGTCTATCCCCCAGGCGCGCAAGCGGCTAAAGGCGGCCCCGCGCCCCCCATGCGCGCGAAGGCCGGCCGCCGCGCAGCTTTTTGCGCATCACACAGGACGGACGACAAATTGCTTGATGTTTCCATCGGTTCCTGTATAATGTCAGTCAAGGGAGGGACGTTTATGAGTGAAGGATTCGGCACCACAAAAATGGTCCCGCTCAAGGATGAAAACGTTGTCGCGGCGGGCATCCTCCAGCACGTTTACCAGGCCCTCGTCGCCAAGGGGTATGATCCGGTCGCCCAGCTGACCGGATTTATCATGACCGGCGAGCCGACCTACATCACCAGCCACGAGAACGCGCGCAGCCTCATCTGCAGGCTTCAGCGGGACGAGATCCTGGAGGAGCTGGTCCGCACCTACTTCTCCGCGCCGGGCGATCCCGGGCGGTGAGGCGGCTGCTGGGGCTGGATTACGGGGACGCGCGCGTCGGCGTCGCGGTCAGCGACGGGGGCCGCCTGCTGGCCAGCCCGCATTCCGTCATCCGCCACCAGGGCTGGGGCCCGACGGCGGAAAAGGTCCTCCGGCTGATGGAAGAGCTGGACGCGGAATACGTCGTGATGGGCCTGCCCCGCAACATGGACGGCTCATTGGGGCCCCAGGCGCGGGAAGCGGAGGGCTTCGCCGGGCGGCTGAGGGAAAAGGGCGTCCGGGTGGAGTTTCTGGACGAGCGCCTCAGCAGCGTGGAGGCGCAGGAGCGCCTCCGGGAGGGCGGTCACGACGCGCGCAGCGGCAAACTGAAGGTCGACCAGGCGGCCGCGGCGATCATCCTGCAGGAGTACCTGGACGCGCAGGGGCGGGTATAATACATGGACCCACAGGGACGGAGGCCGTCCATTTTATCAGGGAGGGGAAAGACTATGGCGGATGACAAGGCGAAGAAGAACGTGGAGGAGACCCCGGAGGATCTGGAGAGCAACATCGTGGAGCTGACCGACGAGGACGGGGTCACCACGGAGTTTGAGTACCTGAGCACCATCGAGCACAACGGCGAGAGCTACGTCGTGCTGCTGGCGCCCCAGGAAGAGGAGAACGAGGAGGAAGGCGAGGTCGTCATCCTCAAGATCCAACAGGACGAAAAGGGCGAGGACACCTACGTTTCCTGCGACAGCGACGAGATCGAGCAGGAAGTGTTCGAGCTGTTCATGGAAGAGATGGACGAGGAAGAAGACGAAGAGGAAGCCGGGGAAGAGGAAACGGAGGAGCCCTGAGCCCTTCCGTCTCCTGACCTCTCAGGGGCTGCCGCGGCAGACGCGGGAGCCCTTTTTTATTTCGCTCAGTAGAGGA
>CAZJCB010000435.1:0-1534 GCA_964544245.1 uncultured Christensenella sp. | reverse complement strand
GGCACTATGACCACCCGATCTGGGAAGACGGCCGGCAACTGCGGGACAGGGTGGTTTTTTTGAAAGAGTTTTTGGAATATTAAACGCGGCCGGGCATGGACATATGAGGAAAGTCAGGATATAATCTACGCAAAATGAGCGGGCAGGAGCGACATATGACCGACATTCAAAACGGACTCTTTGAACAAATGCTGGCAAATCTGGAAGAAAAGATCAATTCGACGCTGAAGACAGCATCCGCTTCGCTCAATGCCTTGAAGAAGACAAGGTCAGTGGCCAGGACAGGCAACCTGCGGGATCTGACCAAAACGCTGGATGCTGCCAGGCTGTCCATCTCAGCGCTTCAGCAGCAGTTCGATGAAACAAGCGAAAGCTGGGTGTTCAACGGGGAAGAATACGCTGCCAGCCACGATTATGTTCAGGAGATCATCGCGCAGGCCAGGGCGCAGGGGGTTGAGATTTATGAGCAGGATGGCCTCCTGTATTCCTATCCTGTTCTCCTGCGGGTCGTTCCGGGCGAATTGTCCGTTCAGTTCGACAAAACCAAGGACAGAAGGCTCAGGCCTTCCGCGGTTGCCGCTCATCTGAAACTGCTCCAGAACAAACCCATCCGCTTCAAGCCGGAAGCTTTTCTGGAAAGCCTCCACACAGCCTATTCCATCCTTGCGAAATCGGATGACCAGGTGGTGTCCCTCAAGGATGTCTATGAACTGCTCACGCTGCTGCCGGGGCAGTCCAAGGAGTATTCACTGCAGGAATTCGCGCGTGATATCTATCTTCTGGACTGCAGCGGCGTCAACAGGACCAGGGGCGGGCGCTCTCTCCGGCTCCCAGCAAGCACCGGGACCAAGGCTTCAAGAGGCGCGATGCGGGTGGTGACGCCTGAAGGGCGGGAAGCCAGATACTACGGTATCGCGTTTAGCGGGTGAGAGGAAAGGAGCGGATGGTCGTGACCCCGGAAGAATGGACGGCGATTTTGCGCAGCGAATACCTGCAGGGATTTGTCCGGCAGGGAGGAGCAGCTGTGAAGTTCTGCGTCCCCGCGGACGGAGATCTTCGGGAGTTTTCCCGGTCCCTGCTGCCCGGCGCGGCACACGGGGAAGGGTATGCGTTTGCTTTTGTTGACGCCGCGTGCACGAAAGTGCACCAGATTGACAAGGTGTTTTTTGAGATAGCCAGGCAGATCGACTGGGACGGCCTGGCGAAGACGTATGTCCGGCATTATTTCCGCAGTCAGGGATACAGGTTCCAGGAGGAGGGGGAACGCTTCAACATCCGTGACGTTGCGGCCCTGAACCGTTTTGAGGAGATGCAGTTCCGAAACGATGTAAAATCGGGTATCCAGAAGAAGTTGTTCAACGATTTCGGGATGAGCCAGGAATTCCGGCTCGCCTTGGCGCGCCTGTGCCTGAACCAGTTTAATCAGGGCGATCCTGAAGATTTCTTGAGCAATGCTGTCAGGGAATGGCTGAAGGGAGAGCTGCGGATGATCTCCAGCCTGAAGGATGCGCTGATTTTTCAGAAGATCACAAAA
>CAZJCB010000434.1:0-1538 GCA_964544245.1 uncultured Christensenella sp. | reverse complement strand
CCCTCGCGAGCAGCCAGTTCGTCTCGCCCAGCTCCTTGAGCAGGGCCTTGAGCTTACGGTGCCGCTCCGTCATGCGCCTGACGGCGGGCAGCATGCCGATGGGGATGTGCCTTGTCACGGTCTTCCCCTCCACCTTGGTCGTCAGGTTGTAGGCCTCGCACTGGAGGCCTTTCGTCGACACTGATCCGATCAGGAAATCAAGGTTGTCCGCGACCTGCCTCACCAGCCGGTCTCTCTTCCTCATCAGCACTGTCACGCTGGGCATTCTGAACCTCCTTTTGCCTGTATAGGCGTAGCAATACGCCTATTAGACCAAAAAAAGAGGGTCGAGTCAACAGGGATTATTCAAAACCGCAGACTATTTTCGGCGCGGAGGCGGTTATGAAGGCCGAAATCCGCTAAACGGTTACCTTTGACTAAAGGCGTACTAAGGGTCGTATTTCGACATTAGACAAATAGCCGTTGCTGGGCGGGTGCGGTTTTTGGTAAGGTGATGTCATGGCAAGGCAACTGAGGCATCATTACGCGGGCGGGTGGTACCACATCACAGCCCGGGGCATGGGACGGCGGGAGATTTTCACGGACGACCGGGACCGGGAGCACTTCGTTGAGCTGCTTGCCGGGGTGGTTGAGCGCTACGGCGTGATCCTGCACGCATACGTGCTGATGGAGAACCACTACCACCTGCTGATCGAGACGCCCGACGGCAACGCGAGCCGGGCGCTGCAGTGGCTGAACGTGAGTTACGCGGCGTGGTTCAACGCGAAGCACGGGCGCTGCGGGCCGCTGTTCCAGGCGCGCTTCAAGAGCATCCCCGTGGACGGCGTGGGCTCGTGGGCTCTGGCGTGCAGCGTGTACATCCATCTGAACCCCGTGCGCGTCAAGGCCCTGGGATCGGGCAAGGAAGACCGGGCACGCGAGAAGGCCGGGTTCCTGCCGAAAGAATTGACCAGAGTGCAGGTCGCGTCCCGGCTTGCGAGACTTCGCGGCCATGTGTGGAGTTCCTACCCCGCGTACGCGGGCTACGCGCCGAGACCGGAGTGGCTGACGTGCGGGGCGGTCTGGAAACGGGCCGGCGCGGAGGGGAAGGAGCCGAAGGCGGAATACCGGCGCTACCTGGAGGACTATCTGCGGCAGGGGCAGGAAGAGGGCGCCGGCGCGCGGCTGACGGCCGCGGTCGCGATCGGCGGCGCGGCGTTCATCGAGAGGCTGCGCAAAAAGATCCCGAAGCGCGCGGGCGGGGAGACGAACGCGCGCGCGTGGCGGAGTCTGCTGCCCTTCGCCGGGGTCGTCAAGGCCGTCGAGGCGGTCAAGGGCGAGCCGTGGGAGACGTTTGCGGACCGGAAGGGCGACTGGGGGCGGGATCTGGCTCTGTACGTCGGGCGGATGCGCTGCGGACTGACGCTGGGGGAATTGGGCGGGAAAGCGGGCGGGATGGGCGTCCAGGCCGTTTCCAAAGCGGTGGCGCGCATGGAAGTCCGCATGAGGGGAGACCCGGGGCTCAAGCGGAAATTGGCGCGGGTGCTCAAGGCGATTCA
>CAZJCB010000433.1:854-1555 GCA_964544245.1 uncultured Christensenella sp. | reverse complement strand
GGCGCCAGGATGCGGGGCATCCCCCTGGAGAAGGTATTGGCGCTGTTCAGGAGCCGGGGATACGGCGCCGTCAACCTGCCGGAGGAAATCTGACATAGCTGGGACGCATGATATGCGTCCCGCCGCCTTACAAATCACTGAATCCCTGAGGTTGCGGAGAGATAAATCATCTGTCCTTTCAATGACCGGGCAGTATCTGTTTCCACGCAAACCATCCCCCGCCGATTCGTTCTGTTATCCCTCGCCTGAATCAGTCCACCGGTACCGGCTGCCGCAGCAACCGCGCGCACAGGTCGGGGTCGTACTGCCTCAATACCCGCAGGCCCCGCAGGGTGTTCATCCGGCCGATGCGTCCCGTTTCCATCCGGAAGTGCGTAAGGCCGCTGTAGGCGCTGCCCCTGAGGAGGTAACCCCGCTTGAACCGCGTTTTCAGCAGGTCCAGCGCCTCACCCATGCGCGGGTCGAAGGGGTGGCGGACGGACGCGAAATAGAGCAGCGCCCGCAGCACGTCGTACTGCCAGCGGGTAGGGAAGTGGAACTCCGCGATACGGGGCAGGATGAGCGCCCCGTCGCTCTACCGGCGCAGCAGCCGCTTCCTCAGCAGGTATTCCCGGCCGGACTCCGCCATCCCGCGCAGCTCCGCGGACATAGGGACGGCGCTCGCCGCCCCGCAGTCGGCGAAGGCCTCCAGGGCGCTCAGG
>CAZJCB010000433.1:0-778 GCA_964544245.1 uncultured Christensenella sp. | reverse complement strand
ACGGAGCTTTTCCGCGTGTCGCGGCGGATGCTGTCGCAGTTCCATCCGCCGTCCGGCTGGCGGTGCCGCGAGAGGCAGAGGAGCAGCGGGCGGATGAGGGCGGCGTCCCGACGGCCGTAGGCCAGGAGGCCCGCAAACATCGCCACCACGCACAGGTCGTGCCCCTCGGCCCGGGCGGGATTCATCAGCCTGTCCAGCAGGGTGTCCAGGCCGCGCTGGTAAACGGGGTGCCCGGGGTCGATTTCCAGGGAGGCCAGGTCGCGCATCGTATAAAAGGTCGAGATCCCTTTGGGGCCGTAGATGCCCTTCCCCCACCGCCCTGTGTCCGGGTCGAAGCGCTCCAGGAAGGCCCCGGTCCACCCCTGCGTGACATAAGGGGTTTCCGTGTCCAACAGGTATTTTCGCGCCATGCGCGCGACGGCGGGGTCGCCTGAGAGCAGGCAGTCCAGCAGGGTATTCATCCTTCAGGCCCTCCTCCGTGGTCGCAGCGGGAAGAAGCGGCTGTTCAGGGGCAGGATAACACGCCGGCGCATGGATTTCCAGAAATCATGCCCGATCTATAGGGGTACCCTGCGCAGACATTTGCTTTTCAGGCTGTCAGGTCCTACCATTGGGGCAAATCAGACGGACCATCATTCCTAAAGGAGCTGCCATGCGCTATCTGTTTGTCGGGGATACCCACGGGGAAAACGACCTGGGGAAACTGCGCTCACCCGCGGTAAACGGGCTGCGCCTGACGGGCCGGGACGCGGTCATCCACTGCGGGGATTTCGGCGCC
>CAZJCB010000432.1:0-1556 GCA_964544245.1 uncultured Christensenella sp. | reverse complement strand
TTTATCAACGGCGACTGGGTCATCGCCACGCAGACCCTTCGCTATGACGGCGGGGAGTACCTGCTTGCGGGCGACTATGACAGGGACAGCTTCCGCGTGGACGACTTCCCGTTCAGGTTCCATACGCTGGGGGAGGCCGAGGAGGAGACGGAGGCCGCCGGGCTCTTTATCCTGCGGCGTCTGACCAGCGACGGGCTGGCCGAGATGCACGAAGAGGCGGTCAACGGTTTCAACGACGAGCAGTTCGCGCAGTGGCTGCGTTATCACCGGCATCTATGCGAAAAGCCGGAATTCCTGGGCTGCGGCAACCACCTCCTGTTTGTCTGCGGGAAGGAGGACCCGGGCTATATCCGCTCGCTGCGGGGCAAGGTCGGGCATCGCCCGCTGATGCAGTGCGGCGCCGGCGTCATTGTGGAAAACGAACGGGGAGAGCTGCTGCTGATGCGGCGCGAGGACACCGGCGACTGGTGCTACCCCGGGGGCGCTGTGGAGCTGTATGAGGAAACGGAGGCCGCCGCCCGGCGGGAGCTGCTGGAGGAGACGGGGCTGAGGGCCGGAAAGCTGACCCTGTTCGGCGTGTTCTCAGGCCCCCGCTGCGCCAATACCTATCCCAACGGCGACCGGGTGAGCAACGTGGACGTCGTCTATGCCTGCCGTGATTTCCTTGGCGAACCGCAGCCTGGCGACGGCGAGGCCCGCGAGCTGCGATTCTTCCCCAAGGACGCCCTTCCCGCCGACCTGTTCCCGCCCGTCGCGCACGTGTTGGCGGAATACGTATCAAAATCCGGATAAACGCATAATATACACGAAGCAATAAGACAAATCGCTGATCATATGATAATATATCCAATGGTAAGGGGACGAACCCCTTGCCAGGGGGGTTCATGATGAACCAACAGGACGCCGCCGCGTCACCCGTTGCTGATAAACTCGCCGCGCTCATCCGCTTCCCCACCGTCGCCGGGGAGCATGAGGATGCTGCGGCCTTTGAAGGGCTCCGCAGCGCACTGGACAGCCTTTATCCGCTGACGGCGAAGGCCTGCGGGCGGCATCTGGCTGCCGGGCGCGGCGTGGTCTGGCGCTGGCAGGGGCGGACAAAAGAGAAGCCCTGGGTGCTCATGGCGCATTACGACGTGGTCCCGCCCGGGGAGGCCGGCTGGGACAGGCCGCCATTTTCAGGCGAACTTGCCGGCGGGGCTGTCCATGGGCGCGGTGCGCTGGACACCAAGGGGACGCTCGCCGCGATGCTGCAGGCCGCGGAGGAACTGATTTCCGGCGGTTTCACGCCGGAGAGGGATATCTATTTCTGCTTTTCGGGCGACGAGGAGACCTACGGCCCGACGACAGGGGAGATCATCCGTTTCCTGAAGGAGAACGGTCACGACCCGGACTTCGTGCTGGACGAGGGCGGCAAGATGGACACGGAGCCCTTGCCCGGCTTCAAAGGGCTGGCCGCGATGGTGGGCTGCGCTGAAAAAGGCATGGCGCAGCTCAGGCTGAGCGTCACCGGCCCCGGCGGGCACGCCTCCCGGCCGCCCCGGGAGACGCAGACGGAC
>CAZJCB010000431.1:0-1401 GCA_964544245.1 uncultured Christensenella sp. | reverse complement strand
CTGAAAAAGCCAAGGCGGACGCGCAAACCGCTGCGGGAGAACTGACCGCGCAGGTAAACGCCCTGACCGCAGACCTGGCAGCCGCGAAGGCTGATACTGAAAAAGCCAAGGCGGACGCGCAAACCGCTGCGGGAGAACTGACCGCGCAGGTGACTGCCCTGACGGCGGACCTCGAGGCCGCAAAGGCCGCCCCCGCCCCCGCCGTGAAGCACGGCCTGGGCATGGTCACCTCCATCGGCTCCGTGGCGGACGCCACCGCCGAAAAGGCCGGCGCCGCGCAGGTCAACACCACCGTGTGCAGCCTGGTGCTGGACGCCGAAGGCAAGATCCAGTCCGTCACCTGGGACGTGCAGCAGAGCAAGGTCCAGTTTAGCGCCCTGGGCGTGGCCAACGTGCCCGCGCCGGAGACCCTGCTGACCAAGCTTGAAAAGGGCGAAGCCTACGGCATGAGGAAGGCGAGCGCCATCGGCAAGGAATGGTTTGAGCAGATCGCCGCGTTCGGCGAGTACTGCATCGGCAAGACCGTTGAAGAAGTGCTGGCCATCGAAGTGTTCCAGCGCGACGAGAACCACCCCGCCGTGCCGGCCGTGGAAGACCTGAAGGCCTCCGTCACCGTCTCCGTGGGCGACTATCTGGCCTCCCTGCAGAAAGCGGCGGCCAACGCCAAATAAAGCCAAAGGAAACGACGTCAAGGGGCTGCCTCGCGGCAGCCCCTTGGCATTTCATGCCGTCATTTCCGATGCGCCGGCGCTATCCCTCCTCCCGCGAGAGGAAATCCAGGGCGAAGGCCGCCATGAACTCCGCTCCCTTGCGCAGGGCGGCCTCGTCCAGGTCAAACTGCTCATGGTGGTGGGGAAAGACCGGCCCCTGCGCCTTGCCCGCGCCGAGGATGCCGTAAAAACCAGGGTATTCCCTCAGGTAAAAGCTCATGTTGTCGCCGGCGCAGACGGGGTCGGCCTGGTCGGCCGCCCGGAGTCCGTCCACCCGGCCGAGCAGGCCCAGGGCGGTTTTGACGAGCCTTTCGTCGTTGCGCACCGGGGGGATGTTCGCCAGGGAGTCGACCTTGCAGGTGACGCCGTAGATCCTGCCGACCCCCTCGGCGATGCGTTTCATGACGGCGATGATCTTTTCCTCCCCGCCCGGCTTGAACCAGCGCAGCCCGCCGTGGATCCTGGCCTGGGAGGGAAAGACGTTGCCTACTGTGCCGGCTTCCATCTGCCCGACGTTCACCACGCAGTGGTCCAGCACGTCATAGAAATTGCTGGGGATGGAGGCGTACTTGAGCACCAGGTCGCAGGCTGCCTTGATGGGGTCCATCACCTGGTCCGGCCGGCCGCCGTGCCCGCCCTGCCCCTGGATGGTGACGGTGTAGCTCATGACGCCGGCAAACACGGAACCGGG
>CAZJCB010000430.1:0-1570 GCA_964544245.1 uncultured Christensenella sp. | reverse complement strand
TAGTGGAACTACGGTGATGAAGTGAGTCAACGCGGAAACGGAAAAGCCACGGCGGATGCGGGCGCCCATGTCCCCGATGGCGTCAGAATAGTTCCGATGGCGTCAATCCATGCTGTAGTAGTTGGGCGCTTCCTTGGTGATGAAGATGTCGTGCGGGTGGCTCTCGGTCAGGCCGGCGTTTGTGATGCGGACGAACTCCGCGCCCCGGCGCAGGTCGTCGACGGTGTTGGTGCCGCAGTAGCCCATCGCGCTGCGCAGCCCGCCCATCAGCTGGAACACGGTGTCCGCCAGGGCGCCCTTGTAAGCCACGCGGCCCTCGACGCCCTCGGGCACCAGTTTCTTGTGGTCTTCCTGGAAGTAGCGGTCGGCGGAGCCGTAGGCCTGCTGCATCGCGCCCATGGAGCCCATGCCGCGGTAGACCTTGAAGGAGCGGCCCTGGAAGATCTCGTTGTCCCCCGGGCTTTCCTCGGTGCCGGCGAAGAGGCCGCCCAGCATGACGGCGCTGGCCCCGGCCGCGAGGGCCTTGGCGATGTCACCGGAATACTTGACGCCGCCGTCGGCGATGACCCTGACGCCGTGCCTGTCCGCCTCCGCGGCGCAGTCGGCGATGGCGGTCACCTGCGGCACGCCGGTGCCGGCGACGACCCGGGTGGTGCAGATGGAACCGGGGCCGATGCCGACCTTGACGCAGTCCGCCCCGGCGAGGATGAGGTCCCGGGTCGCCTCGGCCGTGGCGACGTTGCCGGCGATGAGGGTGACGTCCGGGAAGGCGGCGCGCAGCCGCTCCAGGGTGTCCAGCACGTTGCGGCTGTGCCCGTGCGCGGTGTCCAGCGCCAGCACGTCCACCTTCTGCTCGATGAGCAGCCTTGCCCGCTCCACCGTTTCCCCGTTCACGCCGACCGCGGCGGCGCACAGCAGGCGGCCCTTGCTGTCCTTGGCGGAGTTGGGGTATTTGATGTTCTTCTCGATGTCCTTGATGGTAATCAGGCCCTTGAGCCGGAAATGTTCGTCCACCAGGGGCAGCTTTTCGATGCGGTGCGCGGCCAGGAGCTTCTTGGCGTCCTCCAGCGTGGTGCCCACGGGGGCGGTCACCAGGTTTTTGCAGGTCATGACGCTGCCGATGGGCAGGGTGTCGTCCTCCTCAAAGCGCAGGTCGCGGTTGGTGAGGATGCCGACCAGCACCATGTTTTCGTCCGTGATGGGCACGCCGGAGATGCGGTAGCGCGCCATGAGCGCCTTGGCGTCGGACACCAGGTGCCGGGGGGAGAGGAAGAAGGGATCGGTGATGACGCCGTGCTCGCTGCGCTTGACCTTGTCCACGTGGGAGGCCTGCTCCCGCATGGGCATGTTCTTGTGGATGACGCCCAGCCCGCCCTCGCGCGCCAGGGCGATGCCCATGCGCGAATCGGTCACCGTGTCCATCGCCGCGGACAGCAGGGGGATGTTCAGGCGTATGCTTGGGGTCAGCTGGACGGACAGGTCCACGTCCCGCGGCAGCACCTCGCTCCTGCGGGGCACCAGCAGCACGTCGTCAAAGGTCAGCCCTTCGCGCAACGGTTCCTTGAACATC
>CAZJCB010000429.1:0-1587 GCA_964544245.1 uncultured Christensenella sp. | reverse complement strand
AGGGCTGCCTTCATCAGTCAGACGCCTCTTTCCACATCCTCAGGGGTACGGGAGTACGGACCGGGCTGGGGGAGGTGCTCATTGCCCGGGTAACGCGCGCGGGCAACTGCCTTGTGGGCGGCCCGTCTTCCTCCAGCGCTGTGGCGGCAACTGCGGAGATGCTCCGGCAAGCGGGCGCGGAAAAGATTTTCATTGACGGCGCGTTTTCCCGCGCTTCCCATACCGTTGCGGGTGAGGCGGTGGTTTTTGTCGCCGGGGCGCACTTCTCAAGGGACATGACGAGCGTGGTCAGGGATGCGGACTGCGCGCTGAAGCGGCTGGCCCTCCTGCCGGCAGGGGAACAGTTCTCCCATTTGCTGGCGGAAGACCGGCCGGGCTGGCTGGACGAACAGCACGCGTTCCATCCCATCAGTGTGAGATCTGTTCCGGGGTGCGCGGATGCCGTGCTGGACCAGGTGCCGCGGGAGGCGAGGTTTCTTTTCCTGCCAGGCGCGCTGGGGCCGCATTTTGCCAGGCGTTTTGTGATGCGGAGGGAAAGCCACCGGTGCGGGCTGATCCTGTCGGGGCCTTCGGCCCTGGTGGCTGGCGGAACTGAACTGGCCCATCTGCTGAGGCTGGACAGGGATATCCTGGTACTGCGCCCTCTGCGCGTCGCCTTTGTGGCGGTCAATCCCTTCTCGCCCGCCGGTTACCGTTTTGACAGCGCGGCGTTCATGAAGGCGCTGGAAGGCATTACCCCTTTGCCCCTGATCAACGTACTGGAGGACTAACCATTGGAAGCCATGAACAAGCTCAGCCTCGACCGGGGCATGATCAACAGCTGCCGGGAATATGCCGGCATCATCGCGCAGGAGGTCCAGCGGTTCATCCGGATGCATACCACGGTGAGCGTGGAGCGCTCTGTGCTGCGCCTTCTGGGCGTTGACGGGGTGGATGCTTTTGGGGTACCCATCCCCAACCTGATGGTGGACGAGGTGCGCAGGGGAGGGGACCTCTCGCTTGGGATCTCCGTTTACCTGGCTTCAGCGCTCAAGGCAGCCGGCCAGGATGTGAGGGCTTTTGCAGAATCGTTTGCTGAGGGGAAGGCCTCCCTTCTTGGGCATGGATTGCTGAGCCGCGGGCAGGCGCTGGCCGCGCTCAGGCCTTCCATAGACGCCTCCTTCGCGATAATCAGGGCGAACCGGGTTTTCCGGGAGGAGAGCCTGGAACGCTTCGGGAAACGGGAGACAGAGTTGTATGTCATCGTCGCGACCGGCAACATATATGAAGACGTCATCCAGGCGCAGGCGGCGGCGGAGGCTGGCGCGGACATCATCGCAGTCATCCGCTCAACCGGGCAGTCATTGCTGGATTACGTGCCGTTCGGCGCAACGACGGAGGGCTTCGGCGGAACCATGGCTACCCAGGAGAATTTCCGCATCATGCGCAAAGCCCTGGACGAAACTTCCCTGAAGGTAAGGCGCTACATCAAGCTGGTCAATTATGCCTCTGGCCTCTGCATGCCTGAAATCGCGGCGATGGGGGCGCTGGAACGGCTGGACATGATGCTCAACGACAGCATGTACGGCATCATCTTCCGGGACATCA
>CAZJCB010000428.1:0-1587 GCA_964544245.1 uncultured Christensenella sp. | reverse complement strand
GCCTGCCCGTCCGCTGTTCGATCAAGGTGAACAGGCTGCTGGCCAGCAGCGCCAGGAGGGAGACCGGCAGGGCGCCCTTGATGATCATGGTCACGTCCATGCTGCGGATGCCATTGACGATCAGCACGCCCAGCCCGCCGGCGCCGACCGCCGCGCCGATGGTGGCGGCGGAGATGTTGATGATGACCGATGTCCGGATCCCGGCGATGACGGCGGGCAGGGCGAGCGGCCACTGCACGTGGGCCAGGCGCTGCAGCGGCGTCATCCCCATGCCCGCGGCGGAGGTCAGCACGTCCTCCGGCACGGCGTCCAGCCCCTGGATGGTGTTGCGCAGGATGGGCAAGAGCCCGTAAAAAACCAGGGCGATGACGACGGGCGTCTGGCCGTAGCCCATCAGGGGCACCGAGAGCGCCAGGACCGCCGCGGAGGGCACGGTCTGCAGGAAGGTCGCCGAGCGCAGCAGCGGCTCGCGGAACTCGCTCAGCGCGCGGAAGCGGACCAGCAGCCCCAGGAAGAGCCCCAGGGCGGCAGAAATCGCCGTGGACAGGAGCACCAGGCCGACGTGCTGGAGCATATAGCTGGACAGCGGCGCGCGTTCGCGCATCACCTGCTTGCTGCCAAAGGCCTCCGCCAGGGGCCCCTGGATCCACTCGAAGCGGTAAACCGCCAAGAGCAGGAGAAGCAGCCAGAACAGCGCGGCCAGCCAGGGCTTCAGCCTATTGCGCATCCGCCCCGCCCTCACGGAAGAACCTGAGCAGGCCGTCAAAATCAAGGACGCCGGCCGGCTCTCCCCCGCTGGTGACCGTCAGCGCGTCGCAGTCCCTGATGAACATGAGCGACAGCGCCTCGGACAGGGAGGCCTCCACGGAGACCGAACAGCCGCAGGCGTCGCCCGCCGCCCCGGGCCTGAAAGCCTCCCCCGCCTGGTGGCGGGACAGCAGTTTCAGCGCCATCTCCGACCCGAAAAAAGCCTTGCTGAAGGCGTCGCCGTCTCCAAACACCATTTCCCGCGGCGTGCCGGAGCGGACGATGCGCCCTTCCCGCATCAGGAGGATCCTGTCCCCCAGCAGCAGGGCCTCGGACACGTCGTGGGTCACGAACAGGACGGTCTTTTTCAGCGTTTTCTGGATGTCCGCGAAGGACCGCTGCAGGCGTTCCCGGTTCAGCGGGTCCACCGACCCGAAGGGCTCGTCCATCAGGAGAATGGGCGGGTCCGCCGCCAGCGCGCGCGCCACGCCCACCCGCTGGGCCTCGCCGCCGGAGAGCTCGTGCGGGTATTTGTCCGCGTAGGCCTGCGGCAGGCCGATCAGGTCCATCAGGAAGGCCGTCCGTTCTTCCGTCCGCGCCCGGGACCATTTCAACAGCCCAGGGACGACGCCGATGTTCCTGCGCACCGTGTAGTGCGGGAACAGCCCGACGTTTTGCACCACGTAGCCGATGCCGCGGCGCAGCTGCTCGGGTTCAGCCTGCCGGGTGTCCACCCCGTTGACCCATATCCGCCCGCCATCCGGGGGGATCAGCATGTTGAGCATGCGCAGCAGGGTGGACTTGCCGCAGCCGGAGGGCCCCAGCAGGACGCAGAGCTCC
>CAZJCB010000427.1:0-1592 GCA_964544245.1 uncultured Christensenella sp. | reverse complement strand
CGCAGAAGTCGCCCAAGCAGTTCCGCTTCTCCCTGGTCAGCCGCCTGCAGGGCTATAGCCTGGACCTCATCGCCAGCCTCTACCGCGCCAACGAAGTGTACCTCGCCGGCCCGGACATGGCGGCGAAGGCCCAGGAGCGGCTGGGGCATCAGCATGAGGCGCTGACCAGCGCCAGGCTGCTGGGATACGTCGCGCAGCTGTCCATGGAGCAGGGAGCCATCCTTCCCAAGCAGCTGGAGGTGATCGCACGCCTGCTGCTGGATACGCAAAACCTGATCGGCGCATGGATGACCAGCGACAGGAAGAGACTTCCGCCGTGAGGCGATTGTCCGGGGAGGGTCTGGCAAGGGCCGGCTGGTGGTGGCTCCGTTCGCCCGGCAACAATCAGAACAACGCCGCCAACGTGAACACCGACGGCTCCGTCAACCGCAACGGCAACAACGTCAGCAACGACAACAACGCCGTTCGCCCCGCATTTCCCCAGATGCCTGAAACCCAGCCCGATGCCGGGCGGTCCGCGCAGGGGGAAAAGGCAGGCCCTTCCCTTTCGCGAGGGGGAACCCTCCGGAAAAACAGAGACCGGCAGCGCGGTGGACGCCTTGGCTTTCTCCGCATGGCGGCGTGCGAATGGGTCCGCGCCGCCCTGTCCGGCGAAAGGGCACGGATGAGCGGTTACGACGCTGTTTACGATTTTCGGAATCTATACAAGGCGCACCTCCGGGCGCGCAAAGGCAAGCGCGGCACCGCGGAGTGCATCGCTTTTGAACTGGAGCTGCCCCAGAACCTCAGCCGCCTGCAAGAGGAGCTGAGGAACCGCAGTTATCAGTTATCGGGTTATTATCGCTTCGAGGTGTTCGACCCCAAGCGCCGAGCCATCCACGCCCTGCATTACCGCGACCGCGTGGTGCAGCACTGTCTGTGCGACGAAGTGCTGGCGCCCGTCCTTGAAAAGCGTCTCATCTTTGACAACGCGGCCTGCAGGGTGGGCAAGGGAACGGATTTCGCCCGGGCGCGGCTGTCCGGTTTCCTGCGCGAGCATTTCTCGCGGCACGGCACGCAAGGGTACTTCCTTAAGTGCGACGTGCGCAAGTTCTTTGACAACATCAATCATAACGTGCTCAAAGGGATGCTGGGAGAGCTGCCCCTAGATCCGGACACCCTCGCCCTACTGCACTACATCATCGACAGCTACCATACCGGGGAAGGCATGGGCATCCCCCTGGGCAACCAGACCAGCCAGTGGTTTGCGCTATATACCCTGGACCCCCCCTGGACCGGCTTGTGAAGGAAAAACTCCGCATCAGGCACTACACGCGCTACATGGACGACCTGGTGCTGCTGCACCCGAAAAGGCTTTTCTGCAAAAATGCCTCACGGAGATACGGGCGTTGCTGCGATCGCGATCGCTGCTAGAATTCAACGAGAAAACGCAGATCTTTCCTATGGGTGATTTACTCGCCTAACCTGGTTGAACAGATTGCCGCGAATCATTCAGTTCGGGTTCACCTCTTCTTTCTATGATAGTAATTAACTTTGCCTCGATTATTACATCAGTGCACAGCCGGCGTGTCAAGGAATACAAGAACCTTATG
>CAZJCB010000426.1:0-1600 GCA_964544245.1 uncultured Christensenella sp. | reverse complement strand
TGAACACCATCGCCGCGCGGGCTTCGTCTCCCGGGCGGTGGGTATCCGAACCGCACAGGGCGGCCAGCTCCGGATGCCTGTTTCGCAATTCGGCCGCGCGCTCGTTCTGGCTGTCATGGCGAGGGCTTCGGTTGAGCACTTCCAGACCGTGGACGCAGCCGGTCGCGATGTCCCCGTCCGCCTGGTCAAAATCCCGAAAGGGATGCGCCTGGATGATCAGCGTCTCCCCGCTGAAACGCCCGAAGAAAGCCTGGCAGCCCAGCCGGTAAAGGTAGGGGTTGCGGCGCAGGAAGGCTTCGTCGATCCCGTAAACCAGATAGTCGCGCTCGTTCTCCAGGAACCGGATCTCCGCACCCAGGATGACGTCCATGCCATATTTCCGGGCGCTGTCCATCGCGCGGCGATACCCCTCAAGATATGCGCTCACACAGGCCTGCCAGTCGTCCCGGCAGTCCAGCGAGGCAATATACTCCTCATGCAGGTGGTCCGTTACCGCGATGCCGGCGAAGCCCTGCCCGCGGTACAGTTCAACGACCTCGGACGCGTGAAGGCGGCCGCAGCGGCTGACTTCCGCGGTGTGCGTATGCGGGTCGTACAGGTATTCCAAAACCTTTCATCCCCCTTTTGTCCTTGTAACCGCCGCTGCGATCAAACCGGGCACGAAACGGCGCAGAAAGCTTGCAAACGTTTACAAATCGGCACCAGTATAACCCGCGCGGAGGATATTTTCAAATATTTCCGGTGCAGCAAAGCTTTTTTGGAGAATATTGCCTGTTTTCAGGGCAGAAAAAGGCCTTGACATCCGCCGCTGGTATGGCTATGATGCAGATAAATGAGCGCAAACGATTGCGCTGGCAGAAGTAAACAGCACCGAAAAGTCGTAAAGAACACGGGCGGCAGACCGCAAGGCGGCCCGGACAGGGCAGAAGAGGTGGCGCAGTGAAAAGAAAAGGAACCAGGAAGCCTTTTTCGATAACCAGACTGAAGAACCAGTTCCTCAACCTGGTCGGCAACCCGTTCAATATGGTGGTATTCATCTCTCTGGCAGCGCTCGTGGCGTTGATCGTCCTGCCGCTTCTGCAGATGCTCAGGGAGACCGTGACCCTTGCCAGGAGCGAACTGCGCAGGGTAGATGGCCAGGTCGGGGACTTTACGCTGTATTACTGGAAGTACCTCCTCACCTCGCACATGACCGGGGCGGTCCTCTGGCAGCCCCTCACCCACTCCCTGATCACCGGGTTTTTCACCGCCCTCATTTCTGTCCCGCTGGGTTCCATCCTGGCCTGGCTGATGGTGCGCAGCGACCTGCCGCACAAGAAGACCATTTCCATGCTGGTGATCATCCCCTATATGATCCCTTCCTGGACCAAAGCACTCAGCTGGCTGGCGGTTTTCCGCAACCAGCGCTCCGGCGCGCTGGGCCTGCTGGCCGGGATGGGCTTCACCGTACCGGATTATCTGGCCTACGGGCCAATCGCCATCGTGCTGGTGATGACCCTGCACTACTACGCCTTTTCCTATATCATGGTTTCAGGGTCCCTGCGGTCGGTGAACAGTGAGCTGGAGGAAATGGCGGAGGTGCAGGGCGCGAACAAGCGCC
>CAZJCB010000425.1:0-1606 GCA_964544245.1 uncultured Christensenella sp. | reverse complement strand
GGGCGCGGTATCCCCGCCCAACGAAGCGGAGCGCAAAGCCGGCGTCCGCCTGAGCTGCCAGGCCGTGCTGCTGGGGGACTGCGAAGCCTTCCTGCCCCCGGCAGGCAACATGGTTGGGATCCAGCTGGACGGGCAGGAGCGGCCGCTCACCCTCCGGCCCATGCCCGGGCTTTACGGCGCGGCGGTCGACATCGGTACCACCACGCTTGCGATGAAGGTGTTTGACCTGCGCACCGGCGAAAAAGCGGGCAGTGCGGCAGGGGCGAATCCCCAGGCGGCGGTGGCGGCGGACGTGATGGGCCGCATCGGCGCGGCAATGGACGGCGGGCTCCCCCGCCTGCAGGGGATGATCCTGGGCGCGCTGAACAGCCTCCTGCAGACAGCCTGCCGGGATGCCGGCATCCTTGATACGGACGTGGAAACCCTGGTGGTCGCCGGGAACACCGCGATGCTCTACCTGCTCACCGGGCAGGGCACGGCGCCGCTGTCCCGCGCGCCTTTCCTTGCGGACCGCCTGTTTGACGAGTGGGTGTCCCTGCTGAAGCGAGAGGCCTACCTGCCGCCCTGCATGGACGCCTTTGTCGGGGCGGACATCAGCTGCGCCATGCTGGCAAGCGGCATGTGCCAGAAGGAAGAGACCGCGCTTCTGATTGACGCGGGCACCAACGGGGAGATCGCGCTGTGGAAGGATGGTTCGCTCTACGTCTGTTCCACCGCCGCGGGCCCTGCCTTTGAAGGCGCGGGCATCCACATGGGCTGCGGCAGCGTCGTTGGCGCGGTGGACAGCGTGGCTGTCGGCGAAGGCGGCGAACTCCTTGTCCATACCATCGGCGGAGCGCCAGCCACCGGCATCTGCGGCTCAGGCCTGATTGACGCGCTGGCCTGCTTTTTGGCCCTTGGCCGGGTGGACGAAACAGGCGCGGCAGCGGAAGAAAGACTGTTCCTCTCCCCCTCCGTATACCTCATCCCCCGGGATATCCGCAGCACCCAGCTGGCCAAGGCCGCCATCGCGGCGGGCATCCGGGCGCTGCTCCACTCCGCGCGGGTCGGGGTGACGCAGGTGGAAACCCTGTACCTGGCCGGAGGCTTTGGCAGCCGGCTGGACGTTCGCAGCGCCGCGGCCATTGGTCTCATCCCTTCCGAACTCACCGGGCGGGTGCAGGTCATCGGCAACGCCGCGCTCACCGGCGCCGGCATGCTGCTGCTGGACACCGAAAACCTGAAGGAGGTCCGCCGGATCGCCGGGCTTTCGCGCCACGTCGCCCTGGGCGGGAACCCGGTGTTCAACGAAGCCTACATGGAGGAGATGCTGTTTCCGGAGCCGGGGAAAATCCTTTGACCGCTTGATACAACCCCGCTGTATCCCGGAGGCCGCGCAGGAAGAATGCTTCATCATCCTTTGCCCTGTCCAGCGGTCGCCTGTCAACTCAAATCAGGCATTTCAGCGCACAGTCACTTTCCGGTCCGTATCCAATATGATGCGCAGATCGGATGGATCACATTGTTTGTCCTGTCATCTACCCCTTCTCTGCGTGCTCCAGGGGCTCCTTGTGGCCAGGTCCTGTGACTCATCAAGGGCAGTCTGATCGGGTAGGAGGGGGTGGCT
>CAZJCB010000424.1:0-1614 GCA_964544245.1 uncultured Christensenella sp. | reverse complement strand
CCTGTCCCTGCTGGGCATGCCGTTCGCGCAGTAAGGGAGGATAGATTCATGGCGAAGACCAGTCAAAAAGTCAGGCAAGCCCGCGAAGCCAAGTTTTCAACCCGCGCCTACACGCGCTGCAATCTGTGCGGCAGGCCGCACTCCGTGCTGCGCCGCTACGGCGTGTGCCGCATCTGCTTCAGGGAACTGGCCTACAAGGGCCAGATCCCCGGCGTCCGCAAGGCCAGCTGGTAAGGACATTAGGATAAGGAGGTTCCCCCCATGGTAGTGAATGATCCCATTGCCGATATGCTGACCCGCATCCGCAACGCGCAGATTGCAAAGCATGACACGGTAACCATCCCCGCCAGCAATGCCAAGAAGGCCATTGCCAAGATCCTTCTGGAGGAAGGCTACATCAAGACCTTCGAGAAGATCGAGGACGGGGTCCAGGGGCAGATCAAGCTGACCCTCAAATACGTCAACGGAAAGCAGCAGCCCGTCATCGCGGGCCTCAAGCGCATCTCCAAGCCCGGACTGCGCGTGTTCACCAGCTGCGAAGACCTGCCCAAGGTCCTGGGCGGCCTGGGCATCGCGATCATCTCCACCTCCAAGGGGCTGATGACCGACAAGAAGGCCCGGCTGGACAAGCTGGGCGGCGAAGTGCTCGCCTACATCTGGTAACTGACACGCAAGGGAGGAAAGAAGAATGTCTCGTATCGGAAAACTTCCGATTTCGGTGCCCAAGGGCGTGACGGTGACGGTGGATGAGAGCAACCTGGTCGTCGTCAAGGGCCCCAAAGGCACGCTGTCCCAGGAGATGAACCGGGACATCAGCCTGCAGCAGGACGCGGGCGTGCTCAAACTGACCCGCAAGAACGATTCCAAGCCGCAAAAGGCGCTGCACGGCCTGTACCGCGCCCTGATCCACAACATGGTCGTGGGCGTCACCGAAGGCTTCACCAAGACGCTGGACATGGTGGGCACGGGCTACCGCGCCCAGGTGGAGGGCGGCAAGCTGACCCTCAACGTCGGCTACTCGCACCCCGTCGTGTTCACGGCCCCCCAGGACACCGGCTTTGAATCGCCCGCGCCGACCGTCATCATCGTCAAGGGCATCGACAAGCAGGTCGTTGGCAGCGTCGCCGCCGACATCCGCGCCGTCCGCCCGCCGGAGCCCTACCTGGGCAAGGGCATCAAGTACAGGGACGAGCACATCCGCCGCAAGGTCGGCAAGTCCGGCAAATAAGGGAAGGGAGTGAACGCAAATGTTTGTGAAACGGGACCGCAATAAAATCCGCCAGATCCGCCACGTCCGCGTCCGCAAGAAGATCAGCGGCACGCCCGAACTGCCGCGCCTGTGCGTCTACCGCAGCAACGCCGCCATTTACGCGCAGGTCATCGACGATACCAAGGGGGTCACCCTGGCCCAGGCTTCCACCATGGACGCATCCGTCAAGGAGCTCCTGGCCGACCTGGATAAAAAGGGTGCTTCCAAGGCCGTCGGCAAGCTGGTGGGCGAGCGCGCCCTTCAGGCCGGCATCACCCGGGTCGTCTTTGACCGCAGCGGTTACATCTATACCGGCCGTGTCGCCTCCCTGGCGGACGGCGCCCGCGAAGCCGGGCTGAAATTCT
>CAZJCB010000423.1:0-1620 GCA_964544245.1 uncultured Christensenella sp. | reverse complement strand
CTTGACATTTGGGGCTGGAAAAGGTTAAATTGGATTGGTTTTATCTGCACAGAGGTGCAATGCATCGTGTAGGCCGCCGGTGCGAACGGAGCGGACTCCGGATACGGCGGGCTGAAGGGATGCGTTGCCGATGGGATGCCCGGGTCCGTCCGGCCAGACCCAGGTGCGCTGACAAAGGTCTCCGCACTGCCATTGTGAAATGGAGAGCTGTTATGTCAAAAGCATGACGGCTCTTTTTGGGGGAGGAGGAGGGATGAAGGCATTTACGATTTCCCGCATACGGGCAGGCGACCAGGCGAAGCTGGAAAGGGTTTTCACGACAGAAGACATCGACCTGTTCGCGCGCGTCACAGGGGACCGTAACCCCGCGCACATCCAGGAGGAATACGCGAAAACCACCATGTTCGGAACCCGGATCGTACACGGGATGCTGGTCGCTTCCCTGTTCAGCGCTTTGCTGGGGACTGAACTGCCAGGCCTGGGAAGCATCTACACCGGGCAGACGCTGAAGTTTCTCAGGCCTGTCCGGCCGGGCGACAGGATCACCGCGAGCGTGACTGTCAGGGAGGTCCTCCATGAAAAGAACCGGGTAGTCTTCGACTGCGTCGCCCTGAATCAGGACGGTGAAAAAGTCCTGGTCGGAGAGGCGGTCATCCTGCCGCCGGCGGACCCTGACGGGCTGGACAAAGAAGGAGACTCCTTATGAAAACCACGCTGAAAGTCCGCTTGTCCCAAGGGGACGCGCATTACGGGGGGAACCTGGTGGACGGCGCCCGCATCCTGGCGCTGTTTGGCGACGCCGCGACTGAACTGCTCATCACCCATGACGGGGATGAAGGCCTGTTCCGCGCCTACGACCGTGTGGATTTTCTCGAGCCTGTCCATGCGGGTGATTTTCTTGAGATCAGGGCTGAAATCCTCCAGGCCGGCAAGACCTCCAGGAAGATGCGATTTGAATGCTATAAAATCATCTCTCCCCGGCCGGACGTTTCGCCATCGGCCGCCGACGTTCTGGAAGAACCTGTGCTGTGTGTCTGGGCATCCGGCACCTGCGTGGTGAGGCTTGAAGACCAGAGAACAACGGCGCAGCGGCATGGATAAGTTGATCATTACCTGCGCCCTGACCGGCGCTGAGGTCACCAAGGCGCAAAACCCCGCCGTGCCTTACACAGTCATGGAAATGGCGGCTGCCGCCAAAGAGGCCGTGCAGGCGGGCGCCAGCATCCTGCACATCCACGCGCGCTGGGATGACGGCCGGCCAACGCAGGACGCCGGCCGGTACAGGGACATCCTGGACGCCATCCGGATGGTATGCCCTGACGCCATCCTTCAGGTATCCACCGGAGGCGCAGCAGGGATGCCCAGGAAGGAGCGGATGCAGCCGTTGAGCCTGAACCCTGAGATGGCGACGCTGGACTGCGGCACGCTCAATTTTGGCGGGGACGAGATTTTTGTCAACACGGAGAACGACGTCATCGCCTTCGCCCAGGCGCTTCAGGAGAAGGGGGTCATGAAGGAACTGGAATGCTTTGAGAAAGGCCATGTTGACCTGGCGCTCAGGCTGTACAGGAAAGGCCTGCTGACCGGGCCCCTTCACTTCAGTTTCGTGCTGGGGGTAAA
>CAZJCB010000422.1:0-1638 GCA_964544245.1 uncultured Christensenella sp. | reverse complement strand
GCGTGAAAGAAAACGACCAGGCGCAGCGACTCCGCCGGGTATCCGTCTTTACCCGGATACACCTGAAAGGCATCGCCTGCGGGAGCAAATCCGTCCGCGTCGGTGATGTTCCAGGGATTTACATAATAGTCGGAATACTGGGCGTAATAATAGTTGAATGCCCACTGAAGAAACCCCTTTATTCCATAGATGTAGAGTTGCAGGCCGAGCATCCGGGTTCTCCCTGATGGCATCGCGATAAAGGTGTTGCTGACGTCCCGGCTCTGTCCCACGCAGTAATAGGTCCACAAACTGTCGACTTTCGCCCGCAGGAACGGATCCAGGTGATCAAGGGCCGGTATTGGGCGCTCTATCGTTCCGTCCTCATAAAAGCTGAAGTCACTCATCGCGTCGATGACCGGCATCCCTTCCAGATAAGGCAGAACCATGTTTTTTGCCGCCCGGTATTGAGCGATTTGGTCCGCGGCGGGTTCGTCGGAGATATGGAAGTAAGAGCGCTGCGCGATCCCCAGGCTTTTCAGTTCCCCGATCAAGGCCGGCAGGTACGCCGCGAGAAAGGACCTGTATTCCGGGCTCAGGGCATCAGCAGACCATCCGAAGAGCTGTTTTTCCTCCCCGTCAACATTCGCGATGATTTTTGGCGCATGATATGCGCCCCATTGTGAAAACAGGTGCGCTATCTCGTAATAGGCGACGCCCGCACTTTTGCAAATGGCGACGTAGCGCCGCAGCTTGTCAAAGCCAAACCAGTATTGCCCGTCAACGCATGCTATGTCGACCAGCTGTGCCGTCCGGCGCTCGCCGCCTTTTCTTGTATCAAGCGGCGGGGTGTGCGTCGGCACCAGCATCATATTGACGCCTCTCTTGACGGCGTGTCTGATGTAGCGCTCCAGAATGTCAAAATGCTCATGGCTGAACATGGGCACATCATAGGCGTCTGCCAGCGCGTCGGCATGCAGCCAGCGGGTATGAATGAGCGTCTGGGGCGGAAGAACCGCGTCGATGACACGGAAGATCTGTCCTGTTTCCCCCGCCCGGCATCCATCCTCATCAAGGAAGCCGATTTGAAAACAATATTCCCCGGCAAGCGTTTGCGTGTCCGTCTCAAAATCAACCCACAAAGCGCTCCATTGGCCCGTGTAAACCGGCACCGGTTTAGACGTATCCACCGCCGTCAAGGCGTCCGGGTAGAGACCGGGCGTTTTTCGAAGATAATTGTCGTCAGACTCCGGCTGGCAGGGGTATCGAACAGGCACCTGTTCTACACGCCGAAGCGTGAAAGGCAAGGCGCAGGAGATGTCCAGCCACAGCAGACTGCGCTGCTGCAAGCAGGGGGCGGACCATGACATCGCGATTTGAAAGCTGAGCAGTTCACCCTTCAGCGCGGTCAGCGGTATATGCTGCGGATAAGGAGCAGGCCGTTCATCGACAAATACTTTCTCCAAAGCGCTGACCGGGTAGCAAACAAGCGGCATATTCATCTCCTCCTGGGGAAATTAATCCTGTATTTCCAGTGCTTTCCAGCCTAACAGACCCTCGCGGCATAATGGGCTGATGTCTGAAATCCGTCATGCTTCGACAGCAGCAAACGGGACAAATTCAGCCCTTACACGGGATGCTTCTCCACGGCTTCCCGTT
>CAZJCB010000421.1:0-1647 GCA_964544245.1 uncultured Christensenella sp. | reverse complement strand
GCATTCTTCCACCCGCTGCGTAGCGATGCGAACATCCTTTTTTTCTTGCAGGGACGTCCGAATCAGGTCGTTGAGTACCGGGTCCTGAAATTGCTTCCACCAGGATGTGTTGGCCAGGGCCAGGGCATCTTTTTCCTCGAAACGCCAGTTTCCGGGCGTGTCCACCTGCGGGCGGCTGTAATCCTTGCCCAGCATGCAGCCGCTGAGGATGATTAGTGAGGTCATGACGATCAGCAGACTTTTTGAGCCGGCGGTGCGCCACGCAGAATAACCGGGGATGATTTTGGTAAGGATGATCATGGCCTTATTTTTCCTCCTTTCCCGGTTCCGTTTCACTTTCCGATGGCGTTCCCGGCGCCGTTGCCTCCTTTTTCTTGTCCACGCGGGAGCTCAGGGTTTCAAACAATTGAAAGAACATGGGAATAAAGAATATAGCGATGAGGGTCGCCCCCAGCATGCCGCCGATGACGCCGGTGCCGATGGAGTGCCGGCTGTTCGCCGAGGCCCCCGAGGCAATGGCCAGGGGAACGCACCCCAGGATGAAGGCGATGGATGTCATGACGATGGGGCGGAGGCGGAGCCGTGCCGCTTCCAGTGCCGCATCGTAAATTGAAAGCCCCTCTGCCCGCTTCATGACGGCGAATTCGGTGATGAGAATGCCGTTCTTGGCGGCCAGGGCGATGAGGGTCAACAGGCCGATCTGGAAATAGATGTCGTTCTCGATGCCCCGCAGGAGGATGGACAACACCGCTCCGAAGAGGGCGAACGGCACGGCCATGAGGACTCCGAAGGGCAGGGACCATTTCTCGTACTGGGCGGCGAGGATCAGGAAGACCATGATCAGACCGAAGACGAACACCAGCCCGGAAGTTCCCCCCGCCTGCTTGGCATAGAAGGCCTCGCCGCTCCAGGCATAACTGAAATCATCGGGTAGGACATCTTTGGCTGCCCGTTCCATGGCGGCGATGGCCTGTCCGGAGCTGTAGCCGGGCGCGGCGCCGCCGATGACGTTTGCAGCCGGGAAGTTGTTGAAACGGTTGACGATATCCGGACCGGCTTCATACTTCATCGTCACGACCGCCTGGAGGGGCACCATGCTGCCGTCGGTGGACCGGACATACACCTGGGTCAGATCCTGGGGTCGGGAGCGGTACTGGGGCTCCGCCTGGACAATGACCTGCCAGAGACGGCTGAACTTGTTGAACTGGCTCACATAGGCCGAGCCGAAGAGGATCTGGAGGGTCTCATAGACGTTCTGGACGGGCACTCCGAGGGTTTCGGCCTTTTCCCGGTCCACGTCCACCCGCAACTGTTGGGAGTAGGCGTTCATGGTCGAGTTTACACCCTGCAATTCCGGCTGCTTATGACAATGTTCGATAAACTTGCTGGTCACTTCCTGGAGCTTTGCGGCATCACCCTCGCCCCGGTTCAATATCCAGAACTGGAACCCCCCCATGTTGCCCAGACCCGGAATGGAGGGCGGATTGGAGGGCATGACCACCCCCTCCTTGATTTGGGAAAAGCTCCGAAAGGCTGCATGGATGATCGCCGGGGCCTTGAGTTCTTCCTTCTTCCTTTCCTCGAAATCCTTTAGAGAGACGAAAATGACGCCGGCGTTCGCCTTCAGGGCGCCATCAACGAGGCTGT
>CAZJCB010000420.1:0-1648 GCA_964544245.1 uncultured Christensenella sp. | reverse complement strand
GGCCGCCCATCTGGTAGATGAGCGAATACAGCGCGAACTGGTTGGGCGCGGCGATGGAGGGGTATGGGATGCCGACGGACATGTTGTTGCCCTGGATGGTGGGCAGCAGGCCGATCAATTCTTCCCAGGTGCGGGGCACCTGAAGGCCGTACTCGTTCAGGATGTCTTCCCGGAAAAACAATACGCTGATGACCTGCGTCTCCGGCAGGGCGTAAACCCCGCCCTCCCAGCTGAGCGCTTCGTAGGCGCTGGGACGGAACCGGGCGATGACCGTTTCAAAGTCGGGGAATTGTTTCAGGTCTTCCGCGGCATTGCGCAGGGCGTAGTTGACCGGGTTCCAGGAGTCGGTGGAAACCACCAGGTCCGGGCCGTTTCCGGCCACCACCGCGCCCAGCAGGGCCGTCGGGTCCACCAGCTTGACGTTGACCTTGATGCCCGTCTGGGGTGTGAAAGTGTCGTCGACCATGGTCTTGAGCACCATGGACTGGTCCCGGCCGGTCAGGATCCAGACGTCCAGCGCTTCCCCGCCCCTGTGCACGTCGCCCAGCGCGTCATAGTCGACAAAATAGGAGAGGACGGTTGATTTTCCCTCGTGCCACAGGCCTGCCAGGACGTTCTCCCCGGGGGGATTCACCCTGGCCTGAACGCCTGAGACAGTGATGCTGTCCACATCCAGCTTGATTTCGCCCATGGCCTGCATGGCAGTGCCCAGGGAGGTGATGTTGTCCTTGAAGTTCACAAAGGAACCGGTGATCCGGTAGGGGTCTTCCGCGAACATTTCCAGCTGGGTCGCCAGCGTCTGCGCGGCGGCGATTTTGTCGGATTTCTGCCCTGTGTAGGCGGCGGCTTCGTCGACGATCCTGTACAGCCTGCGGCTTTCCAGTTCCATCGCTTCGATGACCTCCGGATAGACCTGATGGATATTGTAGTCCCTGAAGGTATCCGGGTTGACCCCGGTCAGCACCAGGATCCGGCGGTAAATCTGGTTGAGCCTGTACACACTATCGTCCAGCTGGGTGAGGATGCTGCCCATTCCGCTGAGCGTCGCCTCCAGCCGCAGGGTGTGCTTTCCGGCGCTCAGGTAAAACTGATAAGCGTTGCCGTCCATGTCCCCGAGTGGTTTCATCTGCCACTCATTGGCGTAAGCGAAGGGGATTTCGCTCATCTGGGCGAATGGAAGCTCGCCGTCGATATACAGCGCCCTGCAGGAGATACTGCCGCGCTGATAGCGCTGGCGGCCTTTGATGGTGATGTTGTAGAAGCCGTTTGCGGGCACATCAAGTTCCCACTGGATCCACTGGCCCGGGGTACGCCAGGGGTCACCGCCGATATAGTTGAGTACCACACGGCTCAGGTCGGAGGGTTCTGTTGCCGGGGAAGAGCGGTCATAGCGCGCGTACAGCGAAGGGCTGGAGCGCAGGGCGGCCGCTTCGCCCGGAACGCTGAGCAGTATCTTTTCAGACTCGTTGTCAACCGGCAGATCTTCATGTGCCGCCTGGTAAACGGCATAATCCTGCACGCCCTCCATCGGGCTGAGCGTCAGCCTGCGCAGGATGACCGGCTCGTTGACCGCCTCAAGGGTCAGGGTGCTGCGGCCCTTGGGCAGATAAAAACTGTAGGGAAGGGGCTCGTAGCCCAGGGAGTCTTT
>CAZJCB010000419.1:0-1660 GCA_964544245.1 uncultured Christensenella sp. | reverse complement strand
GACATCGACAGGACGAAAAATCTCTCTTCGCATCTGTGCGTTTATTCCTTCAATCAGTATTACAGGACGACGTCCGCCGCGCGGCCGGAACGGTGGGACTGATACGCGGCCTCCATCAGGGCGGTCAGGCGGACGGCGGCGTCCAGGCCCAGTTCCTCCGGAATACCGCCCCCGCCCAGGCAGGCCTGCGCCCACTGCTGAAGCGGGGAAGGGGAGGCCGGGGGCAGGTCCGTGACCTCCGCCCATTTCATGCCGGTCGTTTCGTCACAGACGCGCAGAGTTTCGTGCAGCATCAGGCTGCCCTTGCTGCCGCTGATCTCCAGCGTGTAGGGGTTGCCCCTGGAGAGGAAGCCGGTCTCGCTCACCCCGATGACGCCGCCGGGGAAGCGGAGCAGGGACACCGCGTTGTCCTCCACCTCTTTGCCGGTCACCCGGGTAAACAGGGAAGTGACCGTCTCCGGCGTGCCCAGCAAAGAGGCCAGGGTGTACATCGGGTGCGCGCCCAGGTCGATCATCGCGCCGCCGCCGCACTCGCGCTCGTCGTAGAAATGCGGGGGTAGCCAGCCGGCGACCGCGCCGTCGTGAACGTTGCGCACCCGGGCGTAGCCGACGTTCCCAAGCCTGCCTTCCTTTATGATCTGCCGCGCGGCCTTGACCCCGGGATTTCCCAGGTGGGGGAAGGAGATGGCGAACCGCACGCCGGCGGCCCGGATGGCCTCCGCCGCCGCTTTCGCGTCCGCCGTATCCACGCACAGCACCTTTTCGGTGAAGACGTGCCGGCCCAGCCCCGCCATCAGTTTCAGCAATCCTGGGTGGCTGGTCGTCGGCGCGGTCAGGATGCCGGCGGTGACGCCCGGCGCCCGCAGCGCCGCTTCGGCGGTTTCATAAAAGCCGGAGTCCAGCGCTTTCGCCAGCGCCTCCCCGCGCGCCCTGTCCTCATCCCACACCGCGGCGATCCGGCACCCCGGGATCCTGTTGAACTCCTTCGCGTAGCCCTCCGCGTGCACGTGCCAGCCCGACAACAGCGCTGCCTTGAACACCTCTCTGTCTCCTTTGTTTGATTGTCAGGGATACGTTGGGGGATTTCATCCCCCAAGCCCCCTGACAAGGGATTTCATCCCTTGACCCGCAATTTGTTCGAATATCCGGGGATCCACCTGTCAAGCAGATGAATAACGTTGAAACGTGATAAACCCTACACGTTGCTGCGGATAATAAAAGAGATGGGTCAAGGGCCGAAGGCCCTTGTCAGGGGTTTGGGGGCGAAGCCCCCATCTGTTATTAGCCCCTATCCCTTGATGCCGCCCCTCGCGACGCCGCGGACGATCTGCTTGCGCGCGAAGAGGAAGAGCAGGATCATGGGCAGCACGACGACGCTGGAGGCGGCCATGAGCAGCTCGTTGTGGGCGCCCACTTCGGTGGTGAAGGTGTACAGGCCGAAGGGGAGCGTGCGGTTCAGGTCGCTCTTGATGACCAGCAGGGGCCACATGAAGCTGTTCCAGGAGGCCAGGGCGTTGAGCAGGATGATGGTGACCAGGGAAGGCCTGGCGATGGGCACCATGACCTTCCAGAGGTAGCGCCAGTTGGTGCAGCCGTCAACGCGCGCGGACCAGTAGAGCCCGGAGGGGATGGACTGGAAGAAATTGCGCAGGATGTAGGT
>CAZJCB010000418.1:0-1666 GCA_964544245.1 uncultured Christensenella sp. | reverse complement strand
ACAGCGCTTCCCTTCGCTTTATCCCCTTGGAGAAGATGGCGGAGGAAGGCTACGCGGACCTGATCCCTGAGGTGAAGGGGGAGGATTGACCCGACGCGGAACCCCGGAAAACCTCTCTTTACGCGGGGATCCGCGTGATCCTTTGAAGGAGCGGCCATAGGGCCGCCGCGCTGCGGCAGACGGCGCACCTTTCCTTTTCCATGATCGGCCTGTTGTACGGCCTTTCCAGCGAGATGCAAAAGGTAAACTCAGGCAGCCGCTGGATCAGGCGCGGCTTGTCCTCTATAAAGGCGTCCAGTTGGAGCAGCCTGACGGCTTCCAGCTTTTTTTCGTCGTTTTCGACATTTACCAGATGATGATACGGCACCCTGTTGAGCAGAAACTGCCAGCGGATGCTGTGGCGGACCATCTCGCCTCGGTCGCCCGGCTCGGCGGCCCCCCTGCGCGATGAAATGACATAGACCCGGGGCCCCGCCGCGCAGAGGCTCCGGACCGCGGCAGCCATCCCGTCAATAAAAGGGGCGCTGATGTAGCTGGGATAGGCCCCGTCCCAGAATTCCTTCGCCAGCCGCCCGCTCTCCTGCCTTGCCGCGGGGCCGGCCATGCCGCAGGAACGGAAATAGTCTGCCAGCAGAAAGTGCTCGTCAAATCCGATGCCCAGCATGTCAACGGCGGGCTGGATCCCCTTCTCTTTCAGGAACCGGCGCCCGTGTTCATCGACAAAGCGGTAACTGTCGATCAGGGTCCCGTCAAGGTCCAGGCCGATTCTCATATTTGCTGCTCCCCTTTGCGCCCTGCATGCCGCCCGTTCTCCAAAACGCCTTCATGGATTGACCGGAGCCATCGCTCTTTCCCTGATTTTGGGTCTGCGACGGCAAACGCTTCGCGCACGTTGATCAAGAGCCTGTGCCCGGCCCCGTCTTCAGATATGTCTTCCGGATTGATGCGGCTCACGGCGACCGGCACCACGGTGGCGCCCGTGTCCCTGGCGATCACGAAAACGCTCTCTCTGGGCATCGCAAGCGGTCCCCCGGTATCCGCATCCCATGACATGACGCCGGCCCTGAAGCCGGCGCGGAGGGTCGAGTACATTTCCAGGAAAGTCGCCCAGTTGTCCTTATCCCGGTCCAGGGAGAGCATGCCCGTGAGCCTGAAGCAGAGGCCAGCGGCATACCCCGGGAAGCGGCTCCTGATCCCGCTTGGGAGGGAGCCTTCCCCGTCAGTGAACAGTACCGGCACGCTCCAGCGGAAATATCCGGGCAATTCGGTCACCAGCGCCGCCAGTTCCGCCGGGGTGGAGGCATTGGGCAGGACCATCACGCTCCCGGACGGCCGGAGGTTCTCCGGGTGGAGGACCAGGGGGCGGGTGAGGCGCCGCACAAACGACCGGGAAAGGGATGCGAGCGCGCGATAGCGCCTGGCATACCCGAGCATGCGGGCCCTGGCGGCGTTCTCCTGCCGGCTGGAGGGCAGGGGACGTTCCGCTGACGGCTGTTTTGCCATGCTCTATAAATCCCCCTTCCGCGTCCTGACGCCTGCGCCGGCATGGTCAATCCAGGACCTTGCGGATTCAAGGAATCACCGGGTCGTATGCGGGCGCCGCACTTGTGCGGCTTCAGGATGATTATAGCCAGGCTGTTCACGGGACGCTTGCCAAAATTGATCG
>CAZJCB010000417.1:0-1687 GCA_964544245.1 uncultured Christensenella sp. | reverse complement strand
AACAGGTATTTCAGCATTGAAAGACTTGATCACTTTCTGTGTCTCCTCTTTCGCCAGCTCATCACAGCGGTTGTTCTCCGGATGATCCGCATGGCCAGGCACTTTGATGAAACTGACTTCGTGCCTGCGCATCGTCAGCATCAGCAAACGCCATAGATCCTGGTTTTCAACCGGTTTCTTTTCGGCGGTCTTCCAGCCGTTCTTTTGCCAGTTGTCCATCCACTTTTTGTTAAAGGCGTCAACAACATAGCTCGAATCTGAATGGATTGATACCTTGCACGCTTCTTTCAATGCTCCCAGCCCGCTGATTACTGCGAACAACTCCATTCGGTTATTGGTCGTATGAGGCATGCCTCCGCTGATTTCCTTGACATGGGTGCCAAATTTCAAAATAGCAGCCCATCCCCCGGGACCTGGGTTTCCGGAGCACGCGCCATCCGTATAGAGTTCAACCGTTCTGAGAGTCTGTGTCATTCTGCCTTCGCGCTGACGAGTTCCAGCGTATCCCTGGCTATCACAAGTTCTTCGTTGGTGGGAATCACCAAGATCCTGACCTTGCTGCCATCCATGGAGATGTCTTTTTCTTTTCCGCGGACCTTGTTCTTTTCAGGGTCGAGTGCAATGCCCATAAAATCCAAGTTCTGCAATACGCCCTCGCGCAGCTCCGGAGAGTTTTCGCCGATGCCCGCGGTAAACACGACCACATCAACACCGCCCATCACGGCCGCATAGGATCCAATGTATTTCTTGATGCCGTAGAATAAAATATCCAAAGCGATCTCGGCTTGTTTGTTCCCCTCAGCCGCGGCGTCTTCCACGTCCCGCATGTCGCTGCTCAGGCCGCTGACGCCCTGAAGGCCGCTCTTCTTATTGAGGATGTCCATCATCCGGTCGATGTCGAAATTTTCATGTTTCATGATGAACTGCAGGCTGGCCGGGTCGACATTGCCGCTGCGGGTTCCCATCAGCACGCCCTCAAGCGGCGTCATACCCATGCTGGTATCAACACTCTTCCCCTGATCAACAGCGCACATCGATGAGCCGTTGCCCAGATGGCAGGTGATGATTTTCAAGTCCTCCAGTTTCTTCCCCAGGAAGTCCGCTGCGCGCTGGCTGACATAGCGGTGGCTTGTGCCATGAAAGCCATAACGCCGGACTTTCAGGCGTGTGTAATACTCATACGGCAGGCCGTATAAATAGGCCTTCGGGGGCATTGTCTGATGGAAGGAGGTATCAAACACGGCGACCATCGGCGTGTTCGGCATAACCATCCTGCAGGCTTTGATGCCCATCAGGTTGGCGGGATTATGCAAAGGCGCAAAGGAGCTGTTTTCCTCAATCGCCCTCAGGCAGTCATCGTCAATCAAGGAGGAAGCCGTGAAGTGTTCTCCCCCATGCACAACCCGGTGCCCGATGGCGCCGATCTCATCCATGCTTTTAACCACGCCGTGCACTTGATCTGTCAGCGCTTTCATCATCTGCGCGCTGGCGTCAACGTGGTCTTTCATAGGCAATTCAACGATAAATTTCTGGTCCTTGACCGTTTGCTTCAAACGGCTGCCCGGGATGCCGATCCGCTCAACTAGACCCTTTGCCATCGTTTCTTCCCTGTCCATATCAATCAGCTGATATTTTAGCGAGGACGAGCCGGCGTTGACTATTAAGATTTTCATCCCTGAAACCTCCG
>CAZJCB010000416.1:0-1694 GCA_964544245.1 uncultured Christensenella sp. | reverse complement strand
GGGCAGTAATAGACCAGCATGTCCTCGTCCCTTCGGGGAGATCGACGGGCTTCTCCGCCCGGTTTCTGGGCCTGAGTATAGCAGATTCAAGCAGGCAGGGGCAAACGGCCCCCGCCTGCGCCGCCGCGCCTCGGTTGCGCGGGACAGGGCCGTATGATATGATAATTCAGTATTTTTCGGGCGGAGGGACAGTTGCGGATGGACATGCGTCAGGCGGTGGCGGGGCTGCTCAGGGAGGCGGTCAGCAGCGCTTTTCCGCTCCTGCCCCAGGCGGACCTCCCCCTGCCCGAAGCGCTGGAAGTGCCCCCGGACAGCAGCCTGGGGGACTTCGCCTACCCCTGTTTCCGCCTGGCCAGGCCGCTGCGCATGGCGCCGCAGGGGATCGCTGAAAAGGTCGCCGCTGCATGCGCCAGGCCGGACATCGCCACCGCGCGGCACGTGGGCGGCTATGTCAACTTCTCTTTCCACCGCGCGCATTTCGCGCAAAACGTGCTGGAAGAGGTCCGGCGCCAGGGGAAAGCCTACGGCGGCGGACCGGACTGCGGGAAGACCGTGGTGCTGGACTACTCCTCCATCAACATCGCCAAGCGTTTCCACATCGGCCACCTGAGCACCACCGTGCTGGGGCACAGCCTGAGGCGCATCTACGCCCACCTGGGCTGGAAGACCGTGGGCGTCAACCACCTGGGCGACTGGGGCACCCAGTTTGGCAAGATGATCGCCGCCTTCAGGCACTGGGGAAGCTGGGAGATGGTGGAAGCCGGCGGCATCGGCGCGCTCACGGAGCTTTACATCCGCTTCCACCAGGAGGCGGAAGGGGAGCCCGCGCTGGAAGACGAGGGGCGCGCCTGGTTCAAGAAGATCGAGGACGGCGACCCCGAGGCGACGGAGATCTTCAACCGCTTCAAGGAGCTGACCCTCCAGGACGCGCAGAAGGTCTACGACCTGCTGGGCGTCACCTTTGACTCCTACGCCGGGGAGAGCTTTTACAACGACAAGATGGGCCGCGTGGTGGACGAGCTGCGGGAAAAGGACCTGCTCAGGCAAAGCGACGGCGCCTGGGTGGTGGACCTGGAGGCGTGGAAGATGCCCCCCTGCCTGATCCTCAAGTCCGACGGCGCGACGCTCTACGCCACCCGCGACCTGGCGGCCGCGCTGTGGCGCAAGGACCATTACGCCTTTGACAAGTGCCTCTACGTCGTCGCCTACCAGCAGAACCTGCATTTCCAGCAGGTGTTCAAGGTGCTGGAGCTGATGGGTTACCCCTGGGCGAAGGAGCAGATGGAGCACGTGGCCTTCGGCATGGTGAGCTACGAGGGCCAGGCGATGTCCACCCGCGGGGGCATCGTCGTCCACCTGGACGAACTGCTCTCCCGCGCGCAGGAAAAGGCGCTCTCCATCATCCGGGAGAAGAGCCCGGCGCTGGAAAACAAGGAGGGCACCGCCAGGGCGGTCGGCGTGGGCGCGGTGGTGTTCACCACCCTGCTCAACTCCCGCATCAAGGACATCGACTTCTGGTGGGACCGCGCGCTCAACTTTGACGGGGACACCGGCCCCTACGTGCAGTACACCCACGCGCGCTGCTGCTCGGTGCTCAGGAAGGCCGGGACTTTGGACGCGCTCCCGGACTACGGCGCTTTGGAGGACGACGAGGCCCAGGCGGTCCTGCGCCTGCTCTCCCGCTTCCCGGAGGC
>CAZJCB010000415.1:0-1702 GCA_964544245.1 uncultured Christensenella sp. | reverse complement strand
TCTGCGTGGGGCTCAACCCCTCCACCGCCGCGCCGGACAGGCTGGACAACACGCTTCAGAGCGTGGAGCGCGTGGCGCGGTTCAACGGCTATGACAGCTTCCTGATGATGAACCTCTACGCCCAGCGCGCGACCCGGCCGGGCGACATGGACCGGGATTCCTGCGGGTTCCTGCACCGGGAGAACCTGCAGGCGTTTGCATACCTTCTCCGCAGGACCGGCGCTGTCTGGGCGGCCTGGGGCGCGGTGATGGAGACGCGGTGTTTCCTTTCCTCCTGCGTGCTGGATTTCATCCGGACAGGCCTGGAAGGGGGCGCCAGGTGGTTCACTGCCGGAGCGAGGAGCAAAAAAGGCCATCCGCACCATCCCCTGTACCTGAGAAAAGACAGCCCGCTGGAACCCTTTGATGCGCAGGCGTACCTGGAGAGGATCCAGGGATAGGCCGGGAAGCCGCCGGGGCACTTTGTTCCCAAAACCTCTGCAAAACGTTGGCACCCTGACCCGGAAGCCCCTTGGTATCAACTCAAAGCCCTTCTGGAGGAAAAAATGCGGTTCATAGAAAAGGTTATCACGCTGAAGGACGGCAGCAGCCTCACGCTGCGCAGCCCGAACGAGGCGGACGCGGAGGGGATGCTGGCGTACCTGAGGAAGACCGCCGGTGAAACGGATCACCTGCTGCGCACGCCGGAAGAGGTCACCCTGACGAAGGATGAGGAAAAGGCCTACCTGCGCGGGGTACTGGACAGTCCGCGCTCCATGATGGTCTGCGCCTTCAGAGGGCCCGAGCCGATTGGCTGCGTCTCCTTCCGCCCGGTGGGAGACCGGCAGCGTGTGCGCCACCGCGCGGAATGCGGCATCGCGCTCTGCCGGGATTTTTGGGGCCTGGGCCTGGGAAGCCTGCTGATGCGGGAAATGCTGCGCGAAGCAGGAAATGCTAGTTACGAGCAGATGGAACTGACCGTCTACGCGGACAACGGGCGCGCCATCCGGCTGTATGAGCGCCTTGGGTTCAGGGTCTGGGGGCGGAGGCTGAACGCCTGCAAAATGCCTGACGGCGACTGCCGAGACGACCTGCTGATGGGGCTGTTACTGAAGGATTTTGATACAGAATGGGAATGGGAAGGCCCCTATTTGGGGGATGTCCATCCCGGCGCACCGTCCCTGGGGGAGGCCGGCCGTGGACTTTGAAGAACTGAGGCGCTTAAAGGGCAAACAGACGCAAAACCGCGCGCTGTATGAGGAGATCTTCCGGGAGAAGGACCGGCTTCAGAGCCGGGCGATGAGCGTGGAAAAGCACACCACCCTGCGCGTGCTGGAGGAGGAGCTCAAACCGGGAAGCCATATTCTGGACCTTGGCTGCGGTGCCGGGGCCTACGCGCTGCCGCTGGCGGAAAATGGGCACCGGGTGCTGGCCATCGACCCGGTCCCAATGCATATCGAGCAGCTAAGGCAGGCCGGGAAGCCGGGCATGTTGCTGGAAGCCCGGGTGGGCAGCGCGCCGGGGGCGCTGTATGAACTGCCTGAGGCGAGTTTTGACGCGGTGCTGTGCCTGGGGCCGCTGTACCACCTGCACGAGAGGGAAGAGCGGCTCGCCTGCCTGAGGGAGTGCGCGCGCGTGCTGAAGCCGGGCGGGCGCGTCTTCCTGGCCTTTATCAACGGCGACTGGGTCATCGCCACGCAGACCCTTCGCTATGACGGCGGGG
>CAZJCB010000414.1:0-1709 GCA_964544245.1 uncultured Christensenella sp. | reverse complement strand
TCCGGCCCGTTATCTGCGTAGAGGACTTCAAGAGGAGGGACTGCCCATGAAAAGAAGCATCAGCATACTGCTGCTGGCGGCGCTGCTGCTGGCAGCTGTCATCCCGGCCGCCCAGGCCGCGGGGAGTTATGCCCTGGTCGTGAATACCAGCAGGCTGAACATCCGCTCCGGGCCCGGCACGGGATACCCGGTCATCGGCAGCGTCTCGGGCGGGCAATGGGTGGAGGTCGCCAGCTTTTCGGGCTCCTGGGTTCAGGGGACCTCGCTTCAGGACGGTACGAACGGCTGGTTCAGCGGCAGTTTCCTCAAGACGGCCCTGCCCGGCGGCCCCGCGCCGGGGTCCACCGCGGTGGTCAACAACCCTGACCCCTCCCATTTCCTCAACCTCCGGCAGACCCCTTCCTATACCGCGCCCGTGCTGGGGATCTTCTACAACGGCGCCACCTGCACCGTCCTGGGCGAGATGGACGGCTGGTATTATGTGGAGATCTCAGGCATGCGCGGGTATTTCCGCAGCGAGTTCCTCAGGCTGTCCGGCGGCCCCGGCGCCATCGGGTCCGCGCAGGTGTTCAGCGGAAACGGCGGCGTCAACCTGCGCGCCAGCCCAAGCTTTACCGCCGCGGTCATCGGCCAGGCCTCGCCGGGCACCATGGTGACCGTGTACCTGAAGGGAACAAAGTTCTGGTTCATCTCCATGGCGGGGACCTATGGCTTCATGGACGCCAGCTTCCTGAGTTCCGGAGGCGCCAACCCCTCGCCCAACCCCCCGGTCGTCATCCCGGAAAGCACCAACGCTGTCGTGACCAACACCGGGCGGAACCTGAACCTGCGCGAGCAGCCGTCCACCTCCAGCCGCGTGCTGGGTTCCTACCCCGGCAACACCGCCATAAGGGTCCAGAGCCAGGGGCTGACCTGGAGCCGCGTGCTGGTGCCCATCTCCGGCAAGACAGGCTACATGATGACCCGCTACCTGACCCTGTACGGCCTGCCGGCCAACCCGGTGAAGACCGTCACGCACCCTGCCGGGACCTACGTCAACCTGCGCACCCGGCCCAGCAAGGCCACCGGGTCCGTCACCCTGCGCGTGCCGCACGGCAGCGGCGTGACCGTCCTGGTCCCCGGCGGGGAGTGGGCGCAGGTCCGGTACAGCGGCACCGAAGGGTACATGATGACCTATTTCCTGGAATAGCGGCCCTGTTTTCCTGAAGCACCGGGCATACGTTGATGGATCCCGTCCCCAGGGGAAACAGATGCAAAAGGGGAGTTTCTCGGGAAACTCCCTTTTCCAATGAGGGCTGCCGATGGGGTGTCCAGGTTGACAAGGGCGGGGCTGGTTGCTATATTTTTCAAGCGGAAAGCCACACGAAGGGAAACATGATGACTGAGAAAATGCGCAGCGCCGGCCCGGGCCGCGCGGCAAGGATCCTCCTGATCGCGCTGCTGCTCGCGCTGCTGATGGTGCTGCTGCCCTCGCCGGGCATCTATTCCTATGCCCAGGTCGTCACCCTGCCCATTGACGAGACGGGCGGCGTGCCGCCCTACGACTGGGGCTATGTCGGGGAGAACGCCTATCAGGACGAATCCATCAGCGTCAGGATCGAATACGGAAGGCACCTGGACACGGACTGGACGGCCGCCTTTGTCAGGCTGGCCAATCCCACCCAGCTGCGCACCCTCAAGGCGGGGCCCTACGGCTCCACCCAGGAGGC
>CAZJCB010000413.1:0-1712 GCA_964544245.1 uncultured Christensenella sp. | reverse complement strand
GACAGCGTGCAGGTGTCCCCGGACATGGCGGCCTGCCTGATGCTGGGCGTGGTCAGCTCCGCCGCGGCGGGCAAGGCCGCGGTGCGGGTGAGCGAGGCGCACGAGGAGCCCTGCCAGGTGTTCATCGCCGTGGGCGCGAACCCCTCCGAGCGCAAGAGCGCCTGCATGGCGGCGCTGTTTGAGCCCCTGTACCGCTACGCCCGGGAGGAGAACGAGCGCCGCGCCCCCCTCATCCGCCACAGCGCGAACAGGCGTGAGGTATTGGAAAACCGGCTGGCGCAGGCCAAGCGGGCGGGGGACGTGCGCCAGGCGAACGAAGTCTCCGACGAACTGGCGGCGATGGAGGAAGTGAAGCCCTATGAGCTGATGCTCTCCGACGCCACCACGGAGGCGCTGGCCCAGGCGATGGCCCGCAACGGCGGCCGCATGGCGGTGGTCAGTTCGGAGGGCGCGCAGCTGGGCGTCCTGCTGGGCATGTACAACAAGGGCGGGGAGGCCAACCTGGACGTGGTCCTGAAAGGCTACTCCGGGGAGCCCCTGGCGGTGGCGCGCGTGGGCCGGGCGGGCGAGCAGATCCAGAAGGCCTCCCTGTCGCTGTGCCTGGCGGTGCAGCCGGACATCCTCTCCACCTTCCTGAACAACCAGAACCTCGCCGCGCGGGGCATGGCCAGCCGCTTCCTGGCGGCGATGCCTTCGGGCATGGTGGGGAAGCGGTCCCCCAGGGGGTGCATGATGGACGAGGACGTCCTGACAGATTTTGACCGGCGCGTCACGGACATTCTGAGGCACGAGGGCCCGATCACCCTGGCCTTGAGCGGGGAAGCGTGGCAGGCCTGGGAAGCCTGGTTCCTGGAGGTGGAGGCGGCGCTGAAGCCCGGCGGCGTCCTGGCGGAAGTCGGCCAGGGCTGGGGCGGCAAGCTGTGCGGCAACACGGCGCGCGTCGCCGGCCTGCTGTCCCTGCTGAAGGGCGACTGGCGGGAGGTGAGCGGGCAGACCATGCGCGGGGCCGTCCAGATCGCGCGCTGGTTCCAGGCGCACGCCCTGCGGCTGATGGGCGGGGAGGACACGCTGTCGCCGGAGGCCCGCGAGGCACTGCATTACCTCCTGAAGCGCGGGCTGCCCGAGGTGCCGCTGGCGGCCGTGCGGAACGTGCTGCGCAAGCGCAAAGCCTTCCTGCACGGGGACGCCGTGAACGACGTCATCGGCGACCTGGCGGCCGCCGGCTACCTGCGCCTGGCCGCCGCCCCGCCCACGGGGGCGAAGGGCCGGCAGTTTGGGTCGCTGGTCCAGCTGCACCCGGACCTGCTGGCGAAGGACGCGTGAGCTCCCGGCATTTAGCCGCCTTAACCGCCGGGCCATGCCGGGCGTCCGGCGGGTAAATGGGCGGCCCGGAAGCGTTGATATTCCTCACTTTTCCGGGCGTAAAATGATTTAACCGCCGGAAATGCCGGAAATCCAGGCGCGTTTATGAAACGGTGAATGAACAGCGGCCCAGGCATTTGACCGCCTTAACCGCCGGCTCATGCCGGGCGTCCGGCGGGTAAATGGGCGACCCGGAAGCGTTGATAATCCTCACTTTTCCGGGCGCAAAATGATTTAACCGCCGGAAACGCCGGAAATCCAGGCGCGTTTGAAAACGGCAGACAACGTAGTCACACCCCCCCAGCCCAATACAGCCTGAAGGCATTGGGAGGGGGAGGTGTATTCAAAAC
>CAZJCB010000412.1:0-1713 GCA_964544245.1 uncultured Christensenella sp. | reverse complement strand
GACCTCGCGCTGGACGAGGACGGCCTGACGGTGTACGCCGACGTCTACCGCCTCTCTGGCATCGTCGCCTCGGCGGCCGAAGCGCCGGAGGGCAGCCTGGCCTGGCTGGGGCATATTACGATGCGCCTGAAGGCCGGCTCCGCCGCTCCCTCCGGCTTCGCGCTCTCCGCCTTCAGCCTTTCGGCGCCCTATGAGGCGCGGGAAACCGTCTTTTTTGAGGTGAAGGACAGGCTGGAGCTGCGCTATCCGGACGTATTTTCCTTGCAGGCGCAGGATTCCGGGGCCATCCTCAGCCTTTCCAGCCCGGACGGGTCCGCTCTCCTGTCCCTGCGGGCGGTCTCCGGCACGCTGGAAACGCTCCGCCAGGCCTGGGCCGGGGAGAGCCTGCCGGAGGGGACTGTTGTGGAGACGGGGGAGAACGGCCGGCTGACGCTCCGGGGCCCGGGCGTGCTGCGCGTCGCCGTGTCTGACCCCTGGGAAGGCGGGGAAGGCTGCCTCCTGCTGATGATGGGCTATCCCCCCGAAAGGGAAACGGAGTTCAGCCTGTACCGCGTGTTCATCGAAAACTCCTTCGTGGTGTACAGCAACTCAGTCGGCTGAAGCCAGTTGTATCACTCCGGATCAATAGACGTTCCCCATGGGTTCCCGAAGAGAGAGGAGGGTTCACGATGCTGATGGACGCCCTGGTGAAATCCGGCCCCCAGCCCGGTCTCACGCTCACGCGGGTAGATAAGCCGGTCCCCGCGCACGACGAGGTGCTGATCAGGATCCACAAAACCGCCATCTGCGGCACCGACCTGCACATCTGGAACTGGGACCCCTGGAGCCAGGGGCACATCAAGCCGCCGCTGACCGTCGGGCACGAGTACGTGGGCGAGATCGCGCAGATGGGCAGCTCTGTCCGGCATTTTGAGGTCGGGCAGACCGTGTCCGGCGAGGGGCACATCGTCTGCGGCCAGTGCCGCAACTGCCGCGCGGGGCGGGGCCAGTGGTGCAAGTACACCCAGGGCGTGGGCGTCAACCGCAGCGGCGCCTTCGCGGAATACCTGTGCATCCCCGCCTCCAACTGCATCCCCATCAGCCCGGACCTGGACGAGGAGGTCGTCTCCTTTTTCGACGCCTTCGGCAACGCCACGCACACCGCCCTGATGTTTGACGTGGTGGGCGAGGACGTGCTGATCACCGGCGCCGGGCCCATCGGGGTGATGGCCGCCGCCATCTGCCGGCACAACGGCGCGCGCAACGTCGTCATCACCGACGTGAAGGACTACCGCCTGGGCCTGGCGATGAAACTGGGCGCCACCCGCGCCGTCAACGTCCTGAAGGAGGACCTCGCCGCCGTCCTGCCGGAGCTGCGCATGGCGGAGGGCTTTGACGTGGGGCTGGAGATGTCCGGCGCGCCCTCCGCGCTCACGCAGATGATGGGGCTGATGCGCAACGGCGGGGGCATCGCGCTGCTGGGCCTGTTCGGGAAGAAGCCCGAGATGGACCTGGACACCCTGATTTTCAAGGGCCTGAACGTCCAGGGCATCTACGGCCGCAAGATGTATGAGACCTGGTACAAGATGGCGGCGATGGTGCAGAGCGGCCTGGACCTCAAGCCGCTGATCACCCACCGCTTCCCCTACCAGAGATTCGAGGAAGCTTTCGGGGTCATGAACACGGGAGAGAGCGGGAAGATCATCCTCCAGTGGAGCTGACGCTGCTTGCCCA
>CAZJCB010000411.1:0-1715 GCA_964544245.1 uncultured Christensenella sp. | reverse complement strand
ACCATTCGCCTTGATAGGGCTGGTTGTCCCGGTACTGGCCGCGGATTTCCAGGCCTTCGGTTGGCCATGTCACAGTGCCGTATCCGTTCATGACCCCGTTCTCCCAGGCGCCGTCGTAGGTCCAGCCGACACCATCCGCGTTGGCGGAGGTGAAAGCCCCCTTGCCGTGCGGGAGACCGTCCTTCATCTCTCCGGTGTAGGTGCCCGTCCGTTCCGCGTGCGGGAAGCGTACCGTGATTTCCGCTGTGACCGTGGGGGCCGGCGTGGGCTCCGGGGGCAGGTCATCCGCGGCGGGCGGCGGCAGTTCGCCGGAAACCTCTTCCGGCACGGTCGCCGCCTCGGGGGCGGCCGTTGAGGACGCGATGCCCTCCTGGAACGGGAAGAAGGGGACATTGTTCGCCTGCGCGTATTCCTGCGCGTAGCTTCCCCCGTGCCCGTAGATCCCGGACAGGGGGCCAGGGTCGATGCCCAGGAACGCGTCCGGGCCGATCCATGTCACGCTTGCGGGAACCGCGGCGGTGGAGAGCTTTGAGCAGTCCCCGAACGCGAATTCCCCGATACGCTGGACGCCTTCGGGAATGATCACGCTGCTCAGCGACGTGCAGTACGCGAAGGCCAGGTCGCCGATCTCCGCAAGCGACAGCGGCAGTTCCACTTTCTCAAGCGCCGCGCAGTTGTAGAAAGCCTGCGTCCCGAGGATTTCAATGCTGTCCGGGACGCGGGCCTTCACCAGGAAGCTGCAGTCCCTGAACGCGTTCTCCCCGACCTGTGTGACGGGGTGCCCGTCCAGCACGGCGGGGATTTCAGGCTCCGCCGCTGTGCCCAGGAAGCGGGTAAGGATCGCTGTCCAGTTTTCCGCCAGCCTGTACTCATAATCGCCGCCGGTGAGCGCGGCGCCCTGCGCGCGGGTCGCGGCCGGCAGCGAAATGAGCAAAGCCAGGCATACAAGGATGCCGAGTATTCTTTTCATTCTTATTATTCTGCCTTTCTACGAAAGGCACCGACGAGGTTATGAAACCTTTTCGGTTCCCATCGCATCTGTGCTGTATAGTGGATTCTGTAGGGTCGGCACACTACAGAACCCGGGGAGGTGATTGGCGGGGCTGTATAGCGGCAACCCCGCATAATTATTTGGTGTCGGTCATCCGTTAAGGCATCAACGAATGGCGCAAACAACAGCCCGTAAACTTATCTCTTACAAATCGACTCGATTTTGCCGGATGACCAGTCCCTGCCGACCCTGCAATTTCTTCGGAGGTGATCTATGTTCAAAATCTTCCGTAAAAACTGCTGTGGACTGGACGTGCACAAAACCTGGATCTTTGCTTGCATCGGCATGACCGATCCTCATGGTATCACCCAGTACAAGCAGGCTCGTTTCTCCTCCTTTTCCAAGGGACTTCGGGAACTGGTCGACTGGCTTGCTCTTTACTCCTGCAAAGAGGTCTGCATGGAATCAGCTGGCAAATACTGGATTCCCGTCTTCAACATCCTGGAGAAATCCTGTCTGGTTACTCTCGCGCATCCCAAGTACACCAAGCCCCAAAAGGGCAACAAGACTGACCGAAAAGACGCCAAATGGATTTGCGACCTGTTCATGTGCGACATGATCAAACCCAGCTTCATCCCTCCTCCTGACATCCGCAACCTGCGCGACTTGATGCGCTACCGGGTCAAACTCACCAACTGCCTTACCGGCGAGAAGAACCGGGCTC
>CAZJCB010000410.1:0-1718 GCA_964544245.1 uncultured Christensenella sp. | reverse complement strand
TCTGGATCCTGAAGCCGCCCAGGTCGCCGGTGCGGTTCGCGTGCGGCCCGCCGCCGATCTCCTTGGAGAAATCGCCCATGGTGTACACGCGGACCTTCTCCCCGTACTTGGACTCAAACAGCCCGATGGCGCCTTGCTCCTTGGCTTCGTCCACTGTCATCTCCGCCCAGGTGATGGGCGCGTCAGCCCGGATGGAATCGTTCACCAGGCGCTCCACCTCCGCCAGTTCCTCCTCCGTCATCCTGCGGCCGAAGGTGAAGTCAAAGCGCAGGCGCTCCGCCGTGATGTTGGAGCCCTTCTGGTGCACTTCCCCGCCCAGGACTTTCCGCAGGGCGCTTTGCAGCAGGTGGGTGGCGGTGTGCAGCCTGGCGGTCTGCTCGCTGTTGTCAGCCAGGCCGCCCTTGAAGCGCTGTTCGGCCCCGGCCTGGCTGGTCTTCTGATGCGCGCGGAAGCGCTCCTGGAAGGCCTCCTCGTCTACCTTCAGCCCGTGTTCCTGCGCCAGCTCCATGGTGATCTCCACCGGGAAGCCATAGGTATCATAGAGCTTGAAGGCGTCGCGCCCGGCGATGGTCTTCATGCCCTTCAGGTGCCGGTCCAGCACCCCGCGGAAATTGGCGATGGTGTTGAAAGCCTCGTCCAGCTTCCTGACTTCCTCCGCGAAGGCGTTCATTTCCGGCGTGGGGCGAAGGGTGGAACCCACGTTTTTCATCGCTTCCTGCGCCAGGCTCATCTTCTGCGCCATCTCGCCGGAGAACAGGGTGTCCCTCAGCGCTTCCTTCAGGGAGGAAAACTCGCCCACGGACTCCTGCATCCGCGAGAGCATCTTGTCAAACTCGCGCATGCCCTGGCTGATGGTGCGGGCGAAGCGCTTCTCTTCCAGCAGGAGCTGCTCCAGTACAAAGGAGCGGTTGGCGCGGAGTTCCGGATAGACCTCCTGGTACTGGTCAATGATGACGATGGCGATCTCCGCCGTGAAGCCGTCGCCCAGGCCCAGACCCATGCCGTGGCGCACCGCGCGGCGGATCAGCCGGCGCAGCACGTAGCCCTGGTCCACGTTGGAGGGGGACACGCCGTTGGGGTCGCCCAGGATGAAGGTGGCGGTGCGCATGTGGTCGGCCACGATGCGGAAAGCGCGCAGGGTCTCCCCGTCCGCGCCGTCATAGCGCTTGCCGGACAGCTCCTCGATTTTCCCGATGATGCCGGAGAAGAGGTCGGTCTCATACACCGAGTCCCTGCCGGTCAGCACCAGAATGGTGCGCTCCAGGCCCATGCCGGTGTCCACGTTCTTTTGCGCCAGCGGCTCAAAGCGGCCGTCGGGCAGCTTGTTGTACTGCATGAACACGTCGTTCCAGATTTCCAGGTAGCGCCCGCAGGAGCAGGCCGGGCTGCAGCCGGGCCCGCAGGGGGGCTGGTCCCTGACGATGAACATCTCGGTGTCCGGACCGCAGGGGCCGGTCAGGCCGGCAGGGCCCCACCAGTTGTTCGCCTTGGGCAGAAAAAACACCTGCTCCGGCTTCGCGCCGGCTTTTACCCACAGGTCGTGGCTCTCCATGTCCCGGGGCGCATCCCCGTCGCCTTCAAACACTGAAAAGGCCAGCCGCTTTGGGTCCAAACCCAGCCAGTCCTTGCCGGTCAGGAATTCCCAACTCCAGGGGATCATCTCCTTCTTGAAATAGTCCCCCAGGCTCCAGTTGCCCAGCATCTCAAAGAAGGTCAGG
>CAZJCB010000409.1:0-1722 GCA_964544245.1 uncultured Christensenella sp. | reverse complement strand
CCTCCAGGAGCGCGTCGTATCTTTCCATGAGTTCCCCGATGTCCGTCATGCCCGCTCCGCCTTTCCCGCCAGTTCCAGTGCTGTCTTCCCCAGTTCCCCGTCTCTCCTCATCGTCTTCCGTCTTTCCGGCCTTCGTTCCGCCTTCCGCGTTTGGGCAGCAGGAAATAATCCCCGCGCCTTATTGGTTTTTCGCGGTCTCAGGCCCTTCTTTTATTGAGAACAAGTGTGTGGTTCTTGCCTCGCCAGCACAGTATAATCGGGGTCCATTGACCCTGTCAAGAGGAAACTTTTGTTTTTCAAAAAACTGTGGAGAACGACGATTTTGTCTACAGTTTATGCACAGGGACGACAAAAAAGTGAAAATCTAACAAAATTTAGACGAAAAGTCCTTCCCCCTGGGGCGGGCAGGCGACACCTGTGTCCCGCCGGGCTCATGTCCTCCGGGAAAGCCCTGGAACGACGGGCCGGAGTATTTTTCGGCCGGTTTGACGATTATTTTGCCGTGTGTTGCCGGGCGTCCGGCAGAAAAATCAGGGCCCCGGATGCCTTATGTTTTCTCGCTTTTTTGCGTGTCCAGGCATTTTTTGGCCGGAAAAGCCGGATTCCCTGTGTGTTTCCGCAAGGGGGAAGTGCGAAGCCCGAAACAGGTGCGTTTCCCTCCTTGCTTGGCCGGGCAAGCACGCGTCCAGGCGCAGTCTCTCGCCCGGACAGGGAGGGCGGCTTATCCCTTCCTTGTCCTGAAAGGGTTTACAGGTTATAATAGCTCATCCCGTCCATTTGAAATACCTGCATCGGAGCCGATGATGACCGAACCTGCCCAAGTCAAGTCCAAACAGCGCGTCCAGGACCATGGCGAAGTGTTCACCGCGCAGCGCGAAGTGAACGCCATGCTGGACCTGGTCAAGCAGGAAACTGAGCGCATCGACAGCCGGTTTTTGGAGCCTGCCTGCGGCGACGGCAATTTCCTGGCGGAGATCCTGCGCCGGAAACTGGCGGTGGTCCGGGGAAAATACCGCCGGAAGCCTTCGGATTTTGAAAAAAACAGCCTGCTGGCGCTCAGCAGTCTCTACGGGGTGGAACTGCTGCCCGACAACGCCGCGCGCTGCCGGGAGCGTCTGTTTGATATCTGGGACGAAGCATATACCGCTGTCTGCAAAAAGAGCCGCCTGGCGGGGGAATGCCGGGAAAGTGCCCGCTATCTGCTGGAGCGCAACATCCTGTGCGGGGACGCCCTGAGCCTGCTGGACAGCGGCGGCCAGCCCCTTGTGTTCTCCCAATGGTCCCTGATGGGCAGCAGGTTCAAACGCGCGGACTACACCCTGGACGGCTTATTGAACGTGAAGCCAAAGCTTGCCGACCAGGTGCCCCTGCCAAAAGCGCTTCCGGCAGAACAGCAGCAAAGCCTGCTCAAGCAGGAGCCCCTGGTGCAGCAGACCAGCCTGATGGATGTGCTGGCTGAGGCCCAGAACAAACCGGAAGATGAACCGCCGGCCCGGAACACGGCGGCCCCTCAGCCACAAATGCCCCAAACGGACGAGGAAGGCCGCCTGCTGATCGAATACGGCCTGACAGACTACTGGAGGATCGCCCATGAGCATCACCCAATTGCGAGCCCAGGACTATAACCCGGACATCCTGAACACCCTGGCCAACCTGTCCAGCGACGAGGTGTTCACCCCGCCGGAGGTGGCCAACCAGGTGCTGGACCTGCTGCCGCAGGAA
>CAZJCB010000408.1:0-1723 GCA_964544245.1 uncultured Christensenella sp. | reverse complement strand
GTCCGCGCCGTCCACAAGATACAGGCTGTACTTGACGCCGTTCTCTCCGACCATGTCCTTTTCGCGCAGCGCACGGATGGAGAGCGTGGGCGCCAGGTCGGCGATGCCAACCAATTCCATGTCGCCCTGCATCGCGACACCGTCCGCCAGCCGCTGGCCGATGACGCCGTAACCCGCAACGCCAACCTTGATTCTTTTCATGGATCTTCTCCTTTTCTTGATGTCCTGGGATGTGAAACGGAACCGCTGCCCAGGGCCGCCGGATATGCCCGCCTGTCCGTTCTCATGAGTCGCTTGGTCAGTCTTCCACTTTCACCGGCGTGCCGCCAAGTTCCCAGCTCTTTTTCGCGGCAATTGCGATCTTGACCGGCTGCAGCCCGTCAAAAGCGCCTACCGGGGTGTCTTTGCCGTTCAGGCAGGCATCCACAAAGTCACGGGCTTCCTGGATAAACGCGTCGTTGTACCGTTCCAGGAAAAACCACAGCGGTTTTTCGCTGGTGACGGCATCGGCAGTCAACAGCACCGTGTTGTTTGCAACTTCATTCTCCGCTTTGATGCACCCTTTGGAGCCGAATACTTCGATCCGCTGGTCATAGCCGTAAACTGCCTGGCGGCTGTTGTCGATTGTGCCCAGCGCGCCGTTTTTGAACTTCAGGTTGATGACGCAGGTGTCCGTGTCGCCGGCCTTGCCGATTTCCGGGTCCACGAGGTTTGCGCCGAAGACGGACACCTCAGTGACCTCGCTGCCTGAGAGGTAGCGTACCATGTCAAAGTCGTGGATGGTCATGTCGATGAAGATCCCGCCGGACGTCCTGGCATAGCTGGCCGGCGGGGCCTGGGGGTCGCGGGAAGTCACGCGCACGATGTGCACGTCGCCGATCTTGCCTTCCTGGACGGCTTCCCGCACCTTCTTGAAGTTGCGGTCAAACCTGCGGTTGAAGCCAACCTGGTACCTGACCCCGGCCTTCCGGACCTCTTCCAGTACCCGGGCGATCTTTCCCAGGTCGTGGTCGATTGGTTTCTCACAGAAGATGTGCTTTCCGGCCTTGGCGGCGTCAATGGAAATTGGGGAATGCATGTCTGTGGAGGCGCAGATAAATACCGCGTCGATGTCCTTGTCTTCCAGGATCTTTCGGTAGTCCTCGTAGACCCTGCTGACGCCCAACTGTTCTGCCAGCGCCTGGGCGGCCTTGAGGTTCACATCGGAAATCGCGGTGAGTTCCGCCCCCGGCACCGCATTTTTCAGGTTGTTCGCATGAAGTTTGCCGATTCTGCCCGCCCCGATGACGCCGATCCTCAGTTTTTTGTCCATAATATCCTCCAATATTCATTATTGTAGATGATTCCCGGAATGAAATCCGAAGCCGTCCCGTCAATACTGCCTTGCGTTTTTCAAGTGCCTGAGATGCTCTATCCAGGCTTTTTGGTTGGCCTCATTCTCCGACACTTCGGCCGAACCCACACGCCACCAGGACAGGTAGCCGTCCGTCATCGTCTTGGGGAGCACCTTGATGTCATACAGCACAGGCACATCCTTGACGCTGAGGGAGTCCCTGACCGCGCTTTCAAGTTCACCCATCGTCCTCACCGTGTAGGCCTTCGCTCCGTAGGCGCGGGCAATGGCCGCATAGTCAACATGGAGGAAAGCGCCGTCGTGCCCGCCCGTTTCCGTGCGGAAACGGAGTTCGGTGCACAGCGTCGGGTTACCCTGGGCGACCTGCAG
>CAZJCB010000407.1:0-1723 GCA_964544245.1 uncultured Christensenella sp. | reverse complement strand
CCTTTCTTACAATAGTACCTTATTTCATCGCCAATTTGATGTTTTCACACTAACCCTCCTTTTGTTCGGTATCTTAAGCGATGCCGCTGTCCCTGTCAAACAAAGGGATACCTGCGTCAGGCAGCCACCTCTTCGCCATATCCTCCACATGCAGCCTTGCGATACCGGCTGCCCTGGCGGCGTCCAATTCGCTTTGCGGAGACTCTCCCATCAACCCCAGGAACTGGCTGACCTTAAGGCCCAGGGCGTCCTGCATCATGCTGTCCGACCCGCCGGGGCTGACCAGGTAGTAGCACAGCAGTGAGTCCTTCTGGCCGATGCGGTGCGCGCGGTCTTCGGCTTGGCTGTGAACCGCAGGAGACCAGTCCAGTTCGCCGAACACCACGCAGGTTGCGCGCTGAAGGTTAAGACCTGACGCGGCGCGCAGTGAAACACAGCACAGGTCTGTCCTGCCAGTCATGAAACGTTCAACGCCCGCATCCTTTTGCGTGGCAGTTTCGCGTCCTGTGATGAACACGGGGGAAAAGCGCCTGAGTTCGCTTCTGTACAAGTCCATCACGGCGTGGTGGTGTGCGAAGAGCAGCACTTTTTCGCTCGACTCTAGCAGGGCATGTACAAACTGAACGACAAAGGGGGCTTTCGCAATGCCTGTCGCCTGGCGCTCGCCCTGGGAGAGTTTGTTTTCCAGCAGCGCCCTCTGCGACGGGGATGCTGACTGATCCTCAACCCATTCGCGCAGTTCCTTGATGACCGGCCGCATCAGGCGCATGAACACTGTGTCATCCGCATCAATCAGTTGGACAAGGCGGCGCTTGTCGGGCAGTTCAGGCAACACTTCTTTCTTGGTACGCCGGAGCATCAGCCCTTCCCGCCTGAGGTGCTCGCCGAGCCAGTCCGGATGAACGACGACCGCATTGCCATAACCAGAACACCATTCGCGCGTAAAGGATTCCCAGTCACCCAGCAGATGGTAATCCAGGATGTTGACCACATTCCAGATTTCACCGCCCTGGTTGTAGATCGGCGTACCTGACAGGCCGTATACCCGCTCGCTGGCATTGGCCAGCAGGCTCGCCGCACTATATTTTTCCGTTCCGCGGTGGCGCAGTTCCTGGATTTCATCAAAGATGACTGTCCTGAATGGCATTTCAGGCAGTGCATCTTTCCAGCCGCGGAGCAGAAGGTAGTGGATGAGGTAAATGTCCGCTTCAGGCAAGGGTTGAGGCGTCAGACCCCTGATGACGTGGATGCGGGGCGGTCGGTTTTCCATCGCCAGGAAGCGTGAAATCTCGCTCTGCCAATTGCTGAGAAGATGGGGGGGAACGACAATGATGGCCGGGAAAGCGGCCGTTGAAGCCAGAGCCGCCATGGATTGTACGGTTTTTCCCAGCCCCATTTCATCGGCCAGCAGCGCGCGCTGCGTATGGCACAGCCAACTGGCTCCATACTGCTGGAAAGGGCGCAACACACCTGTGAAAAAACCATTCGGGTCCACAAAGGGAGGTGCGGAGATGCGGAAGGATTCCTGCAAAACGTAATGCTTGCGGGTTTCCTCAAGCGCCCGGTTCCATCTGTCCAGGTCGTTTGGCATAACAGCCAGGGGATAACGCTGCATCAGCCAGTTCAGTTCGCCAACCACCCGCCTGTGCGCGTTAAATCGGGCAACGCCTCGCTTGCCGGAATTAGAACCTGGAAAAAGGCGTTTGGCCAATTCGGTAACCGC
>CAZJCB010000406.1:0-1728 GCA_964544245.1 uncultured Christensenella sp. | reverse complement strand
GTATGCCGGAATATGGGCCGCTCGCTTTGCATGCAATGTACAGGAGTGAACCCAGGGCGGCTGTCAAGGTGCCTGCCGGGGCATTTTCTCCGCCCCCCAAGGTGGACAGCGTATTCCTTGTGATGCCTTTCCTGGAGATGCCGAGGGTCACCGTTGATGACGAGTCCTTGCTATTCCAGCTTATCTCATCCGCTTTTGCCATGAGGAGAAAGACTCTGGAGAACAACCTTATGTTCGCTTTCCATTTCACACGGGAATCCTCGCGGCGCTGCCTGGCGCGCGCGGACTTGCCAGCAAATATCAGAGGCGAAAAACTGTCGCTGGAGGATTTTGCCAGGTTAGCTGCGTCTGTGCAAGCGGAAAATGAAGCCACAAAAGGCACTTAATAGAACTGTAATAACTATTTACAATTACGAAACAATATGATATCCTGCCCACATGAAAAGCGATTGTGCTGACGCGACGAAGAAAACCGGCATCCTCCGTATGTCAGGCATTTTGATGCTGTGCCTGTTTCTGCTGTCAGGTTCAGCCTCAGCCCGGATTTTTGCCACCATCAGGCCCGGCGCGGCAGGTGAGGAAGTCCTTTCGATGCAGTCAGCGCTGCAGTTTCTTGGGTTTGGGTTGAGCGTAGACGCAAAATTCGGCCCGATGACCCTCTAGGCGGTTGAGGATTTCCAGCGCCGGCAGGGTCTTCTGCCTGACGGGCTGGCGGGAAACCAGACGCTCCGTGAGCTGTACCGGCTGGCACCGCAGTTTTTACCGGCTGCCGGGAGTTCATCTGCCGCTGCCCCGGAGCAGGCGGTTCAGGGGGAACCTTTGCCGCCTGCGCAGAGCGGCCAATACCAGGCAATTGTGGATACTGGCAACCGCGGAGGGCTGAACATGCGCGGGGAGCCAGCCTATGGGCTGAACGTGATTGGCCAGATTCCCTATGGCGGGACGGTACAGGTTCTTGGCCAAAGCGGCCAGTGGTCTCAAGTATCCTACCAGGGGATGTCTGGATACGTTGTGTCAAGTTATTTGAAGCGCGGAGGCAGCGGCGAAGAAGTTCCTGAGCAGTCCCTTCCTTCCTCACAACAGCCCTCCCCGCCGTCAGGGCAGATGGATTTTCAGACAGCAGCTGTCCAAACCGGAAACGGGGGGGACCTTAACCTGAGGAGTAAGGCGGCATACGGCCCAAACACGGTCGCTCAGATTCCGGACAAGGCCCTGGTTTCTGTTCTTTCCCGCCTGGGCGCCTGGTCGAAAGTCTCTTATCAGGGTAGGACAGGTTTTGTGGTCGACGGTTTCCTCCGTCACAGCGTCCTTCCGGAAACGAAACCGGTTGTTCCGCAATCACCCATCCAGACGACAGCCCCGCAGCCGTTACACGGAACGGCGATTGTCAGCACCTCCAAAGGGAGGACGATGAATTTCCGCAGCGCGCCTTCAACGGGCCAGAATGTCATCGGCCATATCCCCTCGGGTGCAAGGTTGCCGATCATAAGCCGTGGGGATACCTGGTGCGAAGTGCAGTATGAAGCCCGGACCGGCTTTGTGATGAGCTCTTTCCTGCGTTTTGAGCAGACTGACCTGGAACCGGACCCTGTATCCGAACAGCCATCGGCAGAGGTGCCAACCCCGACTCCCGAGTTTAGCCCTGCGCCGGTGTTTTCGCGGACGCTTCAATTAGGTGACGAAGGTTCAGACGTATCAGCTTTGCAGGCCAGGCTCATCGAATTGAAA
>CAZJCB010000405.1:1039-1732 GCA_964544245.1 uncultured Christensenella sp. | reverse complement strand
CGCTTTCAGGCCGACGGTCTCCCGGGCCATCTGCGCCTTCCACTCCAGGCGCTCGATGCGGCTGAGCAGCCCGCGCTGGCGGTTGTCCGCGAACCGGAACATCCTCTTCACCTGTTCAATCATCTTCGCCATACCGTTTCATCCGCCGATCCGCCAAGGATTTTTTCAGGGACTGTTTCGCGTTCTGCGCCAATTGCACCAGGCCGCCGCGGTAGAACATCACCACCAGGATGATGACCACGCCGATGGACACGTTGATGATCCAGGGGTTGTCGCGGAAAAATGCGATGTCCTGCAGGAAGATCGGCGTGACGCCAAAGACGATGAAACTCCCCAGGAAGGTGCCCACCAGGTTGCGCGACCCGCCGATCAGCACCGCCGCCAGAATGTTCAGGGAGAACATGATGGTGTAGTTCTGGGGCGCGGAGTATTTGAAATAGCTCATGAACATCACGCCCGCAAAGCCCGCGTAGGCGGTGGAGAGCAGGAAGGCCAGCAGGCGGTACTTCAGCAGGCTGATGCCCATCGCCTGCGCGGCGGGGGTTGAGTTTTTCATCGCCAGCATCGCGCGCCCGGTGCTGGACTTGCCCAGGTTGTGGGTCAGCATCATCAGGCCGACCGTGACCAGCACCAGGAGGATGAAGAACATCCGCCGGGCGTCCACCGTCTTCATGTCCAGCAGCGTCTGGAAGA
>CAZJCB010000405.1:0-1029 GCA_964544245.1 uncultured Christensenella sp. | reverse complement strand
ATGGGGTATTTGGCGATGGAAGCGCCGTTGGGGCCGTTGGTGAAATCGATCCAGTTCTGGAACACCTGGTAGAAGATCTCCGACAGGCCCAGGGTGACGATGGCGAGGAAGATGCCTTCGATGCGCAGGCTGATGAATCCGACGACCACGCCCAGCAGGAGGGAGACCAGCAGCGCTGCCAGGATGACCGCCAGGTAAGGCAGCCCGGTCACGTTGTTGAGCAGCCAGGCCGTCATATAGGCGCCCAGGCCGACGAACCCCGCCGTGCCCAGGGAGGCAAGCCCCGCGTAGCCCAGCAGGTAAGTGAATCCATAGCCCACGATGGAATAGATCATCACGTTGGCAAAGCCGTTGAGCATGGACGACTTGGGCCACTGGCCGCCGGACAGGATGGCCAGCAGCTGCAGGGTGAGCAGGACAAGGCCGATGAGGATAAAGCCGGAGAAGGGGTGGCGCAGCAGCTTGTTCAGCCCGCTGCCCTGCCTGGTGCCTACAGTGTTTTGCATGTCACACCTTCTTTACGTACTTCTTCCCCAGCAAGCCGTTGGGGAAGACGAGGATCAGCAGCAGCACCACGACAAAAGTGATCAGGTTCTGCCACATCCCGGCGTCAGGGCCCATCAGGTTCGGGTTTCCAACGAAGTTGTAGATCAGCGGGATGATGACCGCGCCCAGGATGGGGGCGGGGAAGCTGGAAAAGCCGCCCAGCACGCAGGCCAGGAAGCCGAAGACCTGGGCGTTGCCCATCAGGGTGACGTTCAGCGCGGTGCCTGCGCCGGTAAAAAAGCCGCCGATGGTCGCCAGCGCGCCGGCCAGCGCCCAGGAAAAGGCGGTGATCACGCGGGTGTTGACCCCCAGCATCTGCGCCACCTGCTCGTTGGCCGCGGTCGCGCGCACGCCCAGGCCCCATTTGGTGAACTTCAGCGCCCCGAACACGGCGATGAGCACGCCCAAAGCCAGCAGGAAGCACATCAGGCCCATTTCAGTGATGTTCATGGGGTATCCAAAGAGATTGAAGGAGAGGATGGC
>CAZJCB010000404.1:0-1737 GCA_964544245.1 uncultured Christensenella sp. | reverse complement strand
GAAGATGCCGGTCTGGTACTGCGTGCCGACGTCGTTGCCCTGGCGGTTTTTCACCGTGGGGTCAATGGCGGAGAAATAAAGCGCCAGGAGCTCCTCCAGGGTGACCAGGGAGGGGTCGTAGCGGACCTCGACGGTCTCCTTGTGGCCGGTGGTGCCGGTGACCACCTGCTGGTAGGTGGGGTTCTCCAGCGTGCCGTTGGCGTAACCGCTCACGGCCTGGATGACCCCGGGCACCTGCTCCATCATGTGCTCGACGCCCCAGAAACAGCCGCCGGCAAAGTAGACCAGTTTTTCCTGGGCAGCAGAAACCGGAACGACCAGCAGCGCGGCCAGCAGGGCGATGATCAGCAGGGTGACAATGGCGACGTTCATGAAAAATCCTCCTCAACGTTGTACTTGAAGAGTCTACCCATGGCGACGCGTTTCAAGCGGCGCTTCATTTTTGCGGGCCCAGGGGATATAATGGCGGCCATGGAGGCGACATGATCCGAAAGACCGCCCTGCCCGCGATGCTGGTCGCGGCGATGGACCTCGCGCTGAAGCTGCTGCCCCTGGGGGAGGACCGGACACTGGTCCCGGGCGTCCTGGGGCTGCACAGCCTGTCCAACCGGGGGGTGGCCTTCGGGCTCTTCCAGGGCAGCCCGCTGTCCAACGCGCTGCTCGTTAGCCTTGTACTCTGTTTTGCCGCCCTGTGGCTCCACCGCAATCCGCCCTCGGGGCTCCAGGCCGCGGGTACGGCGATGATGCTGGGAGGCGCCCTGGGCAACCTGCTGGACCGCCTGCTCCACGGCGCGGTGAGCGATTACCTCATGCTCCTCTTTATGGAGTTCCCGGTGTTCAACCTGGCCGACGCCTGCGTGAGCGTCGGCGCGGGCATCCTCATCCTGGACACGCTGCTTTTGGGGAGAGAGGCGTCCGGATGAAGACGGTGACCAAGATCTCCGACGGCAGGCGCCTGGACCTCCTGCTGGCCGGCGGCGGCCTCTCCCGTTCCCAGGCCGCCCGGCTGATCAGGGAAGGGCAGGCCCGCGTCAACGGCATTGTGGTGTCAAAGCCCTCCTATATCCCTATTTCTGGGATCGAAGTGGAGCTCAATATCCCTGACGCGGTGGAATCTAACAATATTCCGGAGGACATTCCCATTTCCATCCTATACGAGGACGAGGCGATGGCGGTGGTCAACAAGCCCGCCGGGCTGGTGGTGCACCCCGCCGCGGGCAATCCATCGGGCACGCTGGTGAACGCCCTGCTCTTCCACCTGGACAGCCTCTCCGGCATCGGCGGGGAGAAACGCCCCGGCATCGTGCACCGCCTGGACAAGGACACCAGCGGGCTGATGCTCATCGCCAAAAACGACCGGGCGCACCTGGCCCTGTCGCAGGCGCTGGCAGCGCGCGGGATCACGAAGCATTACCTGGCCGTGGCGGCCGGCAGGTTCAGGGATGAAGGCGGCATGATGGACGGCCCCGTTGGCCGGAGCCCGAAAGACCGCAAGAAGATGGCCGTGGTGCCAGGCGGACGGGCTGCGATGACCTGCTGGCGGCTCATCCGGCAGGACGCGGACAGCGCGCTGTTGCTCATCCGCCTGCTCACCGGGCGCACCCACCAGATCCGCGTGCATTTCTCCCATGCCGGCCACCCGGTATTGGGCGACCCGCTTTACGGCTTCAAGGGCATGCCCCGCGCCCCCCGGCTGATGCTGCATGCCTGGAGCCTGGCCTTTGAGCACCCCCTGTC
>CAZJCB010000403.1:0-1738 GCA_964544245.1 uncultured Christensenella sp. | reverse complement strand
ATCAAAGGCGATGACCGGGAACAGGTAGCCTTCCCCGCACCCCTTCAGAGAACTGCCGGACGGTGCAAGGCGGCAGGGGGCAGGAGCGCGAGTACATCCCTGGAGCCGCAGGCCGAACAGCAGTAAGCCGTGCCGGAGTCCCACCGTTACAGGGGAAGGCAATGAATGTTGCCGGTGAGCTGTCTTTGGACAGAAAATTGAGGTGGTACCGCGGATCTCCCGCCCTCTGCTGTTTGCAGGGGGCGTTTGTTTTAGGGGAGTGTCAAAAATAACTGGAGGAGGAACCCGGAATGAAAAAGTTGTTGACCTTGGTGGTATCCCTGATGCTGGCAGCCGCGCTGCTCGTGCCCGGCTATGCGCTCGGGGAGGGGGACAGGCCGCTCATCGGCATCCTCCAGTTCGTGCAGCACCCCGCGCTGGACGCGGCGCGCGAGGGCTTCCTGGCCGGCCTGGCCGCGGAAGGCTTTGTGGACGGTGAGAACGTCACCGTCGACGTCCAGAACGGGCAGGCCGCCCAGGACATCTGCGCCAGCATCGCGGACAAGTTCATCGCCGACGGGGTTGACCTGGTGCTGGGCATCGCGACGCCCGCCGTGCTGGCCGTCGCCGGCAAGACGGACACCATCCCGATCCTGGGCACCGCCGTCACCGACTACGTGGGCGCCAACCTGGTGAAGAGCAACGAGGCCCCCGGCTTCAACGTCTCGGGCACCACGGACATGAACCCGGTGGCCGAGCAGATCGCGATGGTCAAAAAGATGGTACCGGACGCGAAGGTCCTGGGCCTGCTGTACACCAGCAGCGAGATCAATTCCCAGATCCAGGCGGAGATCGCCAAGGCCGAGGCTGAAAAACTGGGCCTCACCGTGGTGGAGGTCACCGTCAACAATTCCAACGACGTCCAGCAGGCCGCGGCCCGCGTACTGGAACAGTGCGACGTGCTCTACGTCCCCACGGACAACATCATCGCCTCCTCCATCGCCCTGGTGGCGGGGGAAGCGCTGAGCCGCAAGATCCCCATCGCCTGCGGCGAGGAAGGCATCGTCCGCGGCGGCGGCACCTTCACCCTGGGCATCAGCTACTTCAACCTGGGCGAACAGACCGGCCGGATGGCGGCGGCGCTGCTGCGCGGGGAGGCCGTGGTGTCCGAGATGCCCGTCCAGTCGCAGACCGACTTCCAGTTCCTGATCAACAAGACCTTCTGCGACGAGATCGGGCTGGCTATCCCCGAAGACCTGCTGCCCTTCGCGGAAGAGATCAATTGATGCAGAAAACTGAAATCCATCAAGGTGAGGGAAATGCGGGGGATTCCATCCCCCGGTTCCTCAATTCATCATGGGCGATTTCTTCACTCGGCAGGCTCGCTTGAAATCTTCCTGATTCATTGGACTTCCATGATGCCTTCATCCCGCACTGCGGGCGGCATCATTCCGTCCCCCTGGCAAGGGAGTTGGGCAAGCCCCCACAGTTCACAACAGTCGTTCACTGCGGAGATGAATCTCCTTGAGAACTCCTTTGTTCACTGGGCTGACGTTCTGCCTACACCCCGCACAGCGGGCGGCAGAACTCTGCCCCCTTGACCCAGAATAAATGGATCATCATGCAATCAAAAACCTTCATGGAATGAACTAAGAACTAATCACCCTCCCCGGGAAACCGGGGAGGGCTTCGGGGGGACAATGGAACAGATTCTCCTGGGCGCGCTGTCGCTGGGGCTCCTCTGGTCGGTGATGACCAT
>CAZJCB010000402.1:0-1738 GCA_964544245.1 uncultured Christensenella sp. | reverse complement strand
CGAAAACCGGGCTTTCTTTACTTGACAGGCACGCTATGCTATACTTCCGGCGATAAACCTGAGGAGGTTATTCCGGCTGATGCCCGAATACAAACTGGTGATTTCCGGCGGCAGGGAGCTCAAGGGCGAGACGTACGTGTCCGGCGGGAAGAACACCTCGCTGGCCGTCATCCCGGCGGTCCTGCTGGCCGAATTTCCCTGTCAGATCGACAACCTGCCCGATATAGAAGATATCCGCATCCTGGTCCGCATCCTGCGCCACCTGGGCGCGAAAGTGGACTGGCGGCCGGAAAGCAAGCAGATGCTGGTCGATTCCGGCAGCGTCAGCGGCAACACCGTCCCATTCGCGCTGAGCCAGAAGATGCGGGCCAGCTATTACCTAATGGGCGCGCTGCTGGGGCGCTACGGCTACGCCCGGGTGGGCTACCCCGGCGGGTGCGACCTGGGCAGCAGGCCCATTGACCAGCACCTGAAAGGCTTCCGCGCGCTGGGCGCCGGCATCCGCGACGAGGGCGGCATGATCGTGATGGAGGGCAGGCTCAGGGGCGCCCAAATCAACTTTGACATGGTCACCGTCGGGGGCACCATCAACGTGATGCTGGCCGCCGCCCGCGCCGAGGGCGACACCGTCATGACCAACTGCGCCAAGGAGCCGCACATCGTCGACACCGCGAACTTCCTCAACCGCATCGGCGCGCACATCCGCGGCGCCGGCACGGACACCATCCGCATCCGCGGCGTCAGCCGGCTGGGCGGCGCGTCCTATACCGTCATCCCGGACCAGATCGAGACCGGCACCCTGATGATCGCCGCCGCGGCCACCCGCGGGGACGTCGCGCTGCACGGCTGCATCCCCACGCACATGGAGGCGCTGACCGCCAAACTGCTGGAAATGGGCGTGCTGGTCACCAGCCAGGACGACGTGATCAACGTCAAACTGCGCCAGGGGCACCGGGCCATCCGGCTGAGCACCCAGGAATACCCCGGTTTCCCGACGGACCTGCAGCAGCCGATGTCCGCGCTGCTCACCCGCGCTGTGGGGACCAGCGAAGTGATCGAGAACATTTTTGAGTCGCGCTTCAAGCACCTGGACGAGATGCGCAAAATGGGGGCCAAGGCGGTCATCAACGGCCGGGTCGCCCACATCGAGGGCGTGCCGGAGCTGCACGGGGCGCCGGTGTACGCGCCGGACCTGCGCGGCGGCGCGGCCCTGGTCATCGCCGGCCTGATGGCGCAGGGGACCACCGAGATCTACAACCCGGAAAACATCGCGCGCGGCTATGAGCACCTGGAGAGCAAGCTCAACAGCCTGGGCGCCCAGATCACCAGGGAAGCCTGCGTGAACGAGGTCAACGGCGATGCAGTCCGCGTTTGAGCTGCTGGGCCTCAGGCCCGGCGCGAATGAGACCGATATCAGGGCGGCTTACCACAGGTTGGTCAAGACCTGCCACCCGGACAGTTTTTTGGACCCGGAAAAGCAAAAAGCCGGGCAGACGAAGCTGATCAGCATCAACCTGGCCTACGAGCAGGCGATGAAGATCGCGGGCTCCCGGCAGACCCCCTCCCCCACCCTCCCCTGCGAACAGGCCAAGAACTGGGCGAAAAAGCTGCTGGAACGCAAGCAGTATGAGCTCGCCCTGCTGCAGCTGAGCAAGGCGGAGAGCAAGGACGCCGAGTGGTACGCCCTTCAGGGGGAGACCCTGACGGGGCTCAGGCAGCATGTGAGCGCCTACCAGTA
>CAZJCB010000401.1:0-1751 GCA_964544245.1 uncultured Christensenella sp. | reverse complement strand
AGACCCTCCTATGCCTTCCATTATACCGGATTTGGCCTTTGTTTTCAATGAAGCGCCTTGCGGAAGGAGGGCCCCTTCCCGTATACTCCGCCGGGGAGGGTGAGGCATGGAGAACACGACCATCGCGGCGCTGGCGACGCCGCCGGGCCGGGCGGGCCTGGCGGTTATCCGCGTGTCCGGGCCGGGGGCGGAAGGCATCCTGCGGGATATTTTCCAGCCGGCGGACCGGAACGCGGCGTTCCCCGACCGTGTGATGATGTACGGCAGGGCGGCCTTCCGGGGGCAGCCGCTGGACGAGTGCATGGCGGTCTTGATGCGCGCGCCGCGCAGCTATACGCGCGAGGACGTCGCGGAGATCCAGGTCCACGGCGGGGAGCAGGTGGTCGCCTCCATCCTCAAAGCCCTCTTCGCCCTGGGCGCGCAGCCGGCCCGGCCGGGGGAGTTCACCCGCCGCGCCTTCATGAACGGGCGGATCGACCTGAGCCAGGCGGAGGCCGTGATGCAGCTCATCTCCGCCACCGGCGCCCGGGCGGGCGACGCCGCGCTGCGCCAGCTGCAGGGGGGCGCGCTCCGCTTTGTCCAGGAGGCGCAGGCGGACCTGCTCCGCCTGATGGCGGGCGTCACCGCGGCGATCGATTACCCGGAGGAGATCGGCGAGGCCGAAGCGGTGGGGGAGGCCGCCCCCGGGATCGAAGCCCTGGCCGCGCGCCTGGACGCCGCCTGCGACGAGCGCGCCGCGCGCATCCTGGAGGAGGGCCTCCACGTGGTCATCTGCGGCAAGCCGAACGTCGGCAAATCCTCCCTGCTCAACGCCCTGCTGATGGAGGACCGCGCCATCGTGACCGACATCCCCGGCACCACCCGGGACGCCGTGACCGGAGCAATCGAACTGGACGGCATCTGCGTCCTGCTCAAGGACACCGCGGGCATAAGGGACGGGGGGGAGACGGTCGAGATGATCGGGGTCCGCCGCGCGCTGGACGCCGTCAAAAGCGCGGACCTGCGCCTGATGGTGCTGGACGCTAGCCGGGCCGCGGACGGCCTGGACGGGGCGATCCTTCGGGAACTCTCCGGCCTGGACAGCCTGATGGTCCTGAACAAGTGCGACCTGCCCCCATGTCCGGAATTTGAAGAGTGGCTGGCCCTGCAGGGCTTTCAGGAGGGCAGCGTCGTCCGCCTGTCCGCCCGGAGCGGCGCGGGCCTGGACGCCCTGCGCCGGGCGGTCCGCCTGCGGGCCGGCAGCTCCGGGGAGAACGCGCTGACCCTGGCGCGGCACACGCGCCTGGCGCGGGATGCCGCGGAGGCGCTGAAGCGGGCGGCCCTCGCCATGCGGGAAGGCCTGCCGCTGGACCTGTGCGCGGTCGACCTGAACCAGGCCCTGCAGTTACTCGGCGCCATCACCGGGCAGAACGTGTCCGAAGCGCTGCTGGACGAGGTCTTCTCGGCGTTCTGCGTGGGGAAATAGGTTCATGTGGATACTCGGACAAGACGAAGAAACCCCGGGGGATTCCATCCCCCGAACCCCCCAGGCAAGGGAGTTCCTCCCTTGACCCGGAATCATATCCCCAATTCATGATCAGCCAACCCGATTGAGATAAGATAAACCGTTCAAATCACCAAAAAATCAGGGGCCCCGGATGTCCGGGGCCCCTCGAAATTGCTTGTTCCCTGCTTATTTCGCGTCCACCTTGGCCATATGGCGGATGAGGTCGACGACCTTGCAGGAATAGCCCCACTCGTTGTCGTACCAG
>CAZJCB010000400.1:0-1752 GCA_964544245.1 uncultured Christensenella sp. | reverse complement strand
GAAAACAGCCCGCGGGCGGCAAGCCTTCGGGCTGTTGGCAAAGCGAACGGGTCCGGCGGTTCAGTCCGCCGTTCTGGTCCAGGTTCCACCCCGGTCGACCGCCTCCATGACCTCCTGCGTCAGCAGCCCGCCTCTCCCGGTGGCGTCAAGGCGTTCCAAGCCCAGGAGGCTGCGGACGACCATCTCGATAAAGGGCTGCTGGACGTGCCGCAGGGGTTCAAACCTGATCTCGCTGGTCTCCCCGTCCCTGAGGAGTACAATGGCGTCGTTGGACATGACGGGCAGCGTCAGGCTGCCCGCGCTGCCGGAGACCCAGAGCCTGTCGATATTCTCCCCGGCGTTGAAGGACAGCTGCACCGTGCCCTGGACGCCGGAAACGAAGCGGAGCATCGCGCTGCTGACGTCGTCCGTCCCGTGCTTCTTCCCCAGGTTGGCAGACCGGCCCACGACCTCCAGCGGTTCGCCCAGCAGGAAGAGGATGATGTCCAGCATGTGGGAACCGATGTCGTACAGCAGCCCGCCGCCCGCCTTCTCCCGCGTGAGCAGCCAGGGCCGCTCTGGGTCCGGTTCCGGCGCGGGGCAGGCGTAGAGGTAAGAAAAGGAGCGCACCTGGCCGATCACGCCTGAATCCAACAGCTCCTTTGCCTTCAGGAACTTCGGCTGGCCTCTGCGGTAATAGGCCACGTACAGCGGCACGCCGGCCTCCCGGCAGGCCTCCGTCATCATTCTGCATTCCGCGGCCGTGCGCGCCATGGGCTTTTCCACGTAGACCGCCTTGCCGTGCCTCGCCGCTTCCATGGTATAGAAGGCGTGCGTGTCCGGCGGCGTGGCCACATAGACCGCGTCGATGCCCGGGTCGCGAAGCAAGTCCAGGTAATCCACCGAATACCGGGGTACCCCGTGCCGGAGCGCGTAGCTCTTCAGTTTGTCAGGGTCGCGGCGCATGACCATCTCCAGGGACGACCCCGGCGCCTTCTGGAAGGCCGGCCCGCTCTTCAGTTCCGTCACGCTGCCGCAGCCGATGATGCCGAAACGTATCCTGTCCATGCCTGACACAACCTCCCCTTTCCGCCCTACCTCAGGACGCTGCGCAGCGGCGGCAGCCCTTCGATCTCCACCTCGACCACGTCCCCGGCTTTCAGCCAGCGGCGTTCCCCCTCCGGATATCCCTGGATGACGCCCTCGGGCGTGCCGGTGAAAATCAGGTCGCCCGGCGACAGGGTGACGGTCCTGGAGATGAAGCTGATAAGCCGGGAGCAGCCGAAAATCATATCCCCGGTATTCCCCTTCTGCCGGGTTTCCCCGTTGAGGCGCAGGCTGATGCCAAGGCTGTCAGGGTTTATGCCGTCCAGCGTGCGGATGTGCGGCCCCACGGGCGCGAAGCCGTCCGCCGTCTTGCCCAGAAGCCACTGGCTGGTCAGGAACTGCAGGTCGCGTGCCGAGAGGTCGTTGCCGCAGGTGTAGCCAAAGACGTATGCCAGCGCTTCATCCTCCGGAATCATCTTCCCCTGGCGCCCGATGACCAGCACCAGTTCGGCCTCGTAATCAACCTGCTGCGCGCAGGGCGGCAGGAAGACTTCCTCCCCGTGCGCCGCCAGGGCGTTGTCAAACTTTGAGAAGAGCACGGGACTGCCCGGGAAGGGATGCCCGATCTCCATCAGGTGCTTTTTGTAGTTGGTGCCCACGCAGACCAGCTTGACGCCTTTGGGCGCCGCGGGCAGGTACCTGTATCCTTCGGCGGGCCGGTCCCTC
>CAZJCB010000399.1:0-1770 GCA_964544245.1 uncultured Christensenella sp. | reverse complement strand
CCGCAGCGTGATCTCCGCGACTTTGGAGACGGTTTCGTGCACGGAGCAGTACTTCGCGGCCAGCTCCGCCGCGCGCTGGAACCCCTTCTGCTCCTTCACGCCGTAGAGGGTGAAGTCCATGGTCACCGTCTTGAGCGTCGTGGGCGTATCCTCCCGCTTGACGCCCAGGATCGCGATCTCCGCCTTTTCATACTCCAGGCGCATCTTCCCCGCGATGTCCACGAACGTCGAATAATAGCACGCCCCCAGCGCGCCCAGCTGAAGGTCGTATGGCCGCAGCATGCCCTCCCCCTTGCCGATGGCCGCGCTGCCGTTGCGCGCATACAGGGTGCCTTCAAACCCGTTTCCGAATGCCAGTTTTACGCTGATCTCGCTCATCCCGTTCCCCTCCGTTCCGTTTCTCAAGGGAGATGATACCCGACTCCCGGCCTGAGCGAACGGGTGGCGAAAAAACAGGGCGCGTTGAACGCCTTCAGGGGGCCCTCGCCGTTGGTGTCCTCATAGATATGGGTCAGGACGAAGCCCGCCTCCAGCTGGCCGCCCACCTGATCCTGGACGGGGTGGGAAAACTGCAGGCTGTCGTTGTCGGCCCGGACCTTCTCCTCCCAGTCCGGGTCGCTCAGCGGGTCAAAGGGCAGTTTGTGCGCAAGCGTCGCCCCGCCGTCCTCAAAGAGGAAGTTGATGCCGTTGTCCAGCCCCGAGAGCAGCGCGCCGCCGGGCCTGAGCACGCGGAAGCATTCCCGCCAGACCGGGCGCACGTCGCGGATGTAGCAGTTGGACACCGGATGGAAAATGAGGTCGAAATGGCCGTCCGGAAACGGCAGGGGCAGCGTCATGTCGCCCTTGACGACGTCGATCGCGTAGCCCTCCCTCCGGGCGACCCGCCGCTCGCTCTCCAGCTGTTCGTCGGACAGGTCCAGCACCGTGCAGACCGCCCCCAGCGCCGCGAACACCGGCATCTGCTGCGCGCCCCCGGACGCCAGCCCCAGCACCTTTTTCCCCCTCAGGTCCCCGAACCACGCCAGGGGCACCGGGATGTTGGGGGTGAGCACCACCCGTCCGTCCCCCGCCTTCGCCTTCAGGAAATCCTCATGGCTGATGGGCCTGCCCCATTCCCAGCCGCCGCGCACCCAGCTGTCGATCGCCTGCGCGTTGTACCGGGTATACCGGTTTTCGCCCTGCCCGTCCATTTGTCTTCACCCTCCCGGGGTTTTAGCGGCCGCCCGCGGCCGCGCCCGCCGCGGGGATTGTATCGCCGCCCCTTCCACCCGTCAAGAAGACCGGAAGGCGTCGCCCTGCCCTCCCCGGCGCCGGTTTACCGGGCATAGGCCGCAAACCCGGGGCCTTTCCGGGGCGGGCGGAACGCGCAGCGTCCTTGACACCCCCGGGGGCCGGATGCTATACTCCAGTCACTTCCCGGCATCCGGGCATCATACCATTTTGTGAGGAGCGCACATGACCACACGGGCAAAAAAGAAGAGCAGGGGCAATATCGGCGCGCGGCTGATCAGCATTTTCCTGGCGCTGCTGCTGGTCGCCGGTTCGCTGGCCGCATTGGTTGAACTGCTGTAAGGGCATTTCGATACACATCAGCGATCAAAGGAGGGCAAACCATGGAACTGAAGGGATCCCAGACGGAAAAAAACCTGAAGGAAGCTTACGCGGGGGAAAGCATGGCCCGCAACAAGTATGACTATTTCGCTTCCGCCGCCAAGAAGGAAGGCTACGAGCAGATCGCCGGCATCTTCCAGGAGACCGCGCTGAACGAAA
>CAZJCB010000398.1:0-1772 GCA_964544245.1 uncultured Christensenella sp. | reverse complement strand
GTTAAATCCTAAGATTGATTTAGACTTGAGTGACAATTCTTGGCGGATTTTCTCCTCGCAGGGGACGTAGAGGTCGGCCAGGAAGTGCATCTCGATTTTCAGCAGCCCGTCGCCGCTGCAGGCTTCGCAGCGTCCGCCCTTGACGTTGAAGGAAAAGCGGCCTTCATTGTATCCCCTGGCCTTCGCCTCGTTGGTCGCCGCGAAGACGCGGCGGATGAGGTCGAACAGGCCTGTGTAGGTGGCGGGGTTGCTGCGCGGCGTCCGCCCGATGGGGGACTGGTCGATGGAGATGATCTTGTCCAGCTGGTCCAGGCCGTCGATCCCTTCGTGCGGCCCGGGATAGGTGGAGGCGCGGTTCAGGTCGCGCGCCAGCGACTTGAAGAGGATTTCGTTCACCAGGCTGCTCTTCCCGCTGCCCGACACTCCGGACACGCAGCAGAACACCCCCAGGGGGAAGGACACGTCCAGCGAATGCAGGTTGTTTGCCCTCGCGCCCCTGATGGTGAGCCAGCCGCTGGCTTCGCGGCGTTTTTGGGGCACGGGGATAAATTTCCTGCCGGCCAGGTAATCTCCCGTGATGGACTCCGGGCTGTTCTTTACCTGCTCCACGTCGCCCAGGGCGACGATCCGGCCCCCGAGTTCTCCCGCGCCCGGCCCGATGTCCACGATGTAGTCGGCGGTACGCAGCGTTTCCTCGTCGTGTTCCACCACGATCAGGGTGTTCCCAAGATCGCGCAGGCGCTTGAGTGTGCCAAGCAGCCGGGCATTGTCCTTTTGGTGCAGGCCGATGGACGGCTCGTCCAGGATGTACAGAACGCCGACCAGGCCGGAACCGATCTGCGTCGCCAGGCGGATGCGCTGGGACTCGCCACCGGACAGGGTGGCCGCGGCCCTGGACAGGCTCAGGTAATCCAGCCCCACGTCCCTGAGGAAACTCAGCCGCGCGCGCAGCTCCTTGATGATCTGTTCGGCGATGACGCTTTGGTTTTCACTGAGGCGCAGGCTTTCCAGAAATCGCTGGGCGTCCGTCAGGGTCATCGCGCTCAGGTCGGCGAGGTTGATGCCGCCCACCGTCACCGCCAGCGCTTCGGGCTTCAGGCGTTTGCCCCGGCATGCCTTGCACGGTTCCTCGCGCATGAACTGCTCATACATAGCCTTGGCGGACTCGCTGCTGGTCTCCCGGTAACGCCGTTCCAGCGTGGGGATGACGCCTTCATATGCCACGTTGTAAGTTCCGGAGCCGTTGATGGTGTTGAAGCGCATCGGGATCTTCCCATTCTTGACCCCGTAGAGGATGATGTCGACGATGTCCTTTGGCAGGTCGCCAACCGGGGTGTCCAGGCTGAAACCGTACTTCTCGCTCAGCCCCACGAACATCATGTGCGCGGTGGAATTCTCGTCCCCGCTGCTGTTCCAGCCCATCGCGCTGATGGCGCCCTGGTTGAGGGATTTGCGCGGGTCGGGCAGCACCAGGTCCGGCGGAATGCTCCTGTTTGTCCCCAGCCCGGAGCATTCGGGGCAGGCGCCGAAGGGGGAGTTGAAGGAGAACATCCTGGGCGCCAGTTCTTCGATGCTGACGCCGCATTCCGGGCAGGCGTAGTTCTGGGAGAACAGCTGCCGCTCGCCCTCCGGCTGTGCCTGGATGGCCATCAGGCCGCCGGATTCGCGCAGGGCGGTCTCAATGGAGTCGCTCAGGCGGCTCCGGATGCCCGGTTTGACGATCACGCGGTCCACCACCAGGTCGATGGTGTGGTTTTTCTTCTTGTCAAGCT
>CAZJCB010000397.1:0-1773 GCA_964544245.1 uncultured Christensenella sp. | reverse complement strand
ACGATTGCCGACCGCATCGTGGCCGTCAACATGATCGGCACCCAGATCATCATCATGATCGCGGTGGTAGCCCTCATGATCGGCGAGGGATACCTTGCGGATGTGGCGCTGATTTACGCGATGATCAGTTTTCTGGCAGTCGTGGTGCTGTGTAAGGTATACATGGGCGTATTCCTGGAGCGCCGCGCCCGCGAAGAGGGAGGGGAAGGCCGTGCTTGACTGGCTGCGGTTCATTCTTTCCACCGCGCTGATGCTCTGCGGGCTGTTTATCCTAACAACCGCTGTGATTGGCGTGTTCAAGTTTGACTATGTGCTCAACCGCATGCACGCGGCCGCAATGGGCGATACCATGGGCCTGCTTTTCTGCCTGCTGTCCCTGACGGTCAGCGCGCCGGATGTCTGGACGGTGCTCAAGCTTCTTCTGATCATCGTCTTTCTGTGGCTTGCCAGCCCGGTTGGCAGCCATCTGATTGCCCGCCTGGAAGTCACCATCAACCCGCTCTGGCAGCAGCTGCCCCCAAAGGAACCACGCCATCAAGAGGATGAAGCATGAACTTTGTTCACATCGCGCTGCTGGGCATGCTGATCGTCTGCGCGCTTGCGGTCAGTTTGACACGCAACCTTCTGACCTCACTGGTTGTCTACATGGCTTACAGCCTGATCATGGCCGTCGTCTGGATGCTGCTGGAGAGCCCCGACCTGGCCATCACGGAGGCCGCCGTCGGCGCGGGCATCACCAGCGTGCTGTTTTTTATCACCCTCAAAAAGATACACGCCATCAAAGGAGACCGCGAGCATGAGCAAGCGAAGAAGTGACTGGGAAACCAGACCGCAGGCCCGCTTGTTGAACTGGTTGCGGGAAGGATTTTCAGGCCTGGATGACGACATCATCAATACAGTCAGCGAAATCCCCATTAACGGCAATGAATCCGCACTGCTATATGATCAGCACCGCGAAATGGCTGACAGCCGGCGGCATGACCGCGGCATCGCACTGGACCGCCTGGCACAGTATGACCTGACGAACTGGGCCAATACCAAGGGGCGCAGGTTCATATCCCGGCTTTATGTCCTGCTGGCACTCGCCCTGGGCGGGCTGATCATCTTTTTCCTGCTGGATACAGTCGCCATGATGCCGCGGTTCGGGTCCGCTGACGCACCCGGCAACAATATCGTCGCCAAACGCTATATTGAACTTGGCCTGGACGAAACCGGCGCGGTCAACATCGTCGCCGGCATGATCCTGGATTACCGGGCTTTTGACACGTTGGGCGAGAGCACGGTGCTGTTTATCGCAGCCTGCGCAGTGTTGATCCTGCTGCGCATCGACCAGGATGGACAAGGCAACCCTGTGCTGGAAAAGATCGCTGAAGACGCGGATGACCGCCATTACGAGCCCAAAAACGACCGCATCCTTCAAGCCAGCGCAATGATCCTGACACCCGTCGTGCTCCTGTTCGGCATATACGTGATCCTGAACGGACATCTGTCCCCCGGCGGAGGCTTTTCCGGCGGAGCCATCATCAGTGCCGGGCTTATCCTCTACCTCAACGCCTTCGGATTTGAAAAGGCGGGACGGTTCTTCACCTACAAAACCTATATGTGGGTCAGTTTCTTCGCGTTGTGCTTCTACGGGCTTGCCAAAACCTATTCTTTCTACTGCGGGGCAAACGGCCTGGAAAGCGGCATTCCACTGGGGATACCGGGCTCCATCCTCTCAAGCGGCCTGATTATGCCCCTAAACATCGCAGTGGGCATGGTTGTAGCCTGCAC
>CAZJCB010000396.1:1495-1774 GCA_964544245.1 uncultured Christensenella sp. | reverse complement strand
AGCCGATAAAAATAAAAACACACTGGAGGCCAACCCCATGAAAAAACTCCTCACCCTCCTCCTGGCGGCCGTGCTGGCGCTGTCTGTGACCGGCGCGTTCGCGGCGGTGACGGATATCGTCATCCTCGTTCCCAACGCCGACCACGGCTGGACCGGCGCCGTGCTGACCTACGCTGAGGAAAAGGCGAAGGAAATCAACGACGCCGGCAAGTACACCGCGCGCGTCGTCGCCTCGTCCGACCCCGCCAATCAGATCACCCAGGTCGAGGACGAAATTGA
>CAZJCB010000396.1:0-1485 GCA_964544245.1 uncultured Christensenella sp. | reverse complement strand
GACCATCGTCATCCTGCCCTATGACAACACCCTGGAAGCCACGATGAAGAAGCTGGTCGACAGCAGCATCCCCTTTGTGATGTATGACCGCGTGATCGATTCCGTGGCCGGCAGCGCCGTCTCGGTCGTCAAGGGCGACAATGAGGGGATCGGCTATGAGACCGCAAAGCGCTTTGTGGCTGACGGCCTGGTGCCCGGTGACAATGTGCTGATCATCCCCGGCGACAACTCCTCCGTGCCCGAGATGCGCAACAACGGCTTCTTCAAGGGCCTGATGGAGAACGGCTGGACCCAGGAGCAGGTGAACGCCATCAAGTCCACCGCCTACACCGGCTGGAGCCGCAGCGAAGGCCGCCGCCTGTTCACCGAGTGGCTGGACAGCAACACCATCGATGAGATCAAGGCCAACCGCTTCATCTTCACCCATGACGACGAGATCGCGATGGGCATGCTGGAAGCGCTGAAGAGCTCTGACATCGACGCCGCCAAGAAGGAAGCCTTCCTCAGCGCCAAGGTCAACCTGGGCACCTCCTCCGGCCTCAATGAGATCTACTCCGTGCTCCGCGGCATCCACCAGAAAGATTACTCCGCTGAAGTCGCCCAGCTGGGCGATCTGTTCTCCGTCACCTATGACCCGGGCATGATCAAGATCGCCATCCAGGACATGGTTGACAGCCTTGAGGGCAAGGAAGTTCCCAAGGACCACGTGGTACCGGTGTCTGTGGTTGACGCGACCAACGTGAACGAGTTCCAGGGCTTCGGCGACGCATTCGCCAAATAAGGAATCATTACAAAAAACCCCGCGGGTGCTCCGGCACCCGCGGGGCAAGCAAATTTAGGAGGGCATGGCATTGCTCGAAATGACCGGCATCTCCAAGTCTTTTTTTGGTGTCAGGGTGCTTGATGATGTCAGCTTCAGCGTCGGTCCCGGCGAAGTGCATGCCCTCCTGGGAGAAAACGGCGCCGGCAAGTCGACCCTGATGAATATCCTGGCTGGCGTATACTCAGTCGATGCCGGCCATGTCGTTTTCAGGGGAAAGCCGCTTGAGAACACGACGGTCCGCGCGGCTGAGAACGCCGGCATCGCCTTTGTCCATCAGGAACTGAACCTGTTCAACGACCTGCGGGTGTACGAGAACATCTTCCTGCGCAAGGAGATCGTCAAGGGCCTGGGCATCCTGTCCAAAAAGGAAATGATCGCGAAGTCGGGCGAATTGCTGGCTCAGCTGGGGGTCGACATCCAGCCTACCGCGATGGTGTCGGAGCTTGAACCGGGCAAGAAGCAGCTGCTGGAGATCGCCAAGGCGCTGCACGCAAAGGCGGAGCTTTTTATCCTGGATGAGCCGACGACCTCGCTGAACACGACAGAGATCGAGATGCTCTTCGGCATCATCCGGAAGCTAAAGTCGCAGGGAAAGGCGTTCATCTTTATCTCCCACAAGATGCAGGAGATCTTTTCCATCTCAGACCGCTACACGGTATTGC
>CAZJCB010000395.1:0-1777 GCA_964544245.1 uncultured Christensenella sp. | reverse complement strand
ATTGCTTCACGTGCCGCAGGCACGCTTCACAATCGCTTTACCTTCCCCCACAACCACACAAAGGAGTTATCTACAGATGAAAAGCGCACTCCACTTCGCCTCTTCCCTGCTGATGAGCTTCGCGGCCTTCCTGCTGCGGGCGCTGGGCGGCTGGGACGCCGCCCTGGGGCTGATGTTCCTGCTGATGGCCCTGGACGTCCTCTCCGGCGTCATCGTGGCCGGCATGCGCAGGAGCGGCCGGACCGTCGGCGGCGGCTTCCTCTCCAGCGCCTTCTTCCTGGGGCTCACCCGCAAACTCCTGATGGTCCTGCTGGTCATCCTGGGCACCGCGCTGGACGGCCTGCTGGGCACCCAGATCTGCCGCGTCTCCATCATCGGTTTCTACGCCGCCAACGAAGCCTTCTCCGTCATCGAGAACGCCGCGGTGATGGGCGTGCCCTTCCCCAAAGGCGTCCTGCTCATTCTTGAAAGGTATCGGGATAGGATGGACCAGAGTGGAGTGCCTGCGGTGCAGGATGAAGCGACACGGCGGTCCAATGAAGCAAGAAGCCTGTCGACTGAGCCCTGCGAAAGAGAGCAGGCGACTATGCTGAAGTGAGAAGGGAAAGGCGGAGAGCTTTCAGTATTCCCCGCTGAGCAGGAAATCCGCGACGTGCATGGTCTTGATGCCCTTTACGTTCCCACCTGCGAAGGTGTCGGTGCGCAGGACGAACTTAGGGTAGTTGTCCCCAATGTCCAGGAGCCTGCCGTACTCCCGTTCCTCCGTCTCCGGCAGGGAGATCTGTTGGGAAACCTGGACGTAGAGCCTGCTATCCTGCTTTTGCGCCACGAAATCGACCTCCGCGTTGTCCAGCTTGCCGACGTACACGGCGTAGCCGCGGCGCAGGAGCTCCAGGTATACCAGGTTTTCCAGCATGCCCGGGACACTGTCAGGCGTATACCCCAGCACGCAGTAACGCAGGGACGGGTCCGCAAGGTAAAACTTTTCCTGGGTCTTGAGCAGCTCCTTGCCCCGGATGTCAAAGCGGGAGCAGCGGTGCAGGATGAAAGCGCTTTCCAGCCTGGCAAGGTAACTGTAAACCGTTTCCTCATCCACGCTGCGCCGCTGGCTCTTCATAAAGCGGGCAATGGACGCGGCGGAAAAGGTCTTGCCCACGTTGTCAAACACAAATCGGACGATGCGCTCCAACTGGTCGATCTTGCGGATCTGGCTACGGCGCACGATATCGGTAAAGATGGTGGAGTGATAGATATCCCGGACGATGTTCCAGGCCTCGTCCAGGCTGTACTCCCTCAGGTTGACAGCGGGGAAGCCGCCCCGGCGGAGATAGTCAGCAAGCTCCAGGCGCGGGTCCCCCGGCTGCCGGAAGGCACGGGCGAAGGCGAGCGACTCGGTAAAGGAGAGCGGGAAGACTTTGAAAGAGACATACCTGCCGGTCAGGTAGGTGGATATTTCTGAGGACAGCATGCGTGAGTTGGACCCCGTGACGAAGATGTCCACATCCTGCTCAACCATCAGGGAATTGACGGCCTTCTCCCAGTTCCTGACCTCCTGGACCTCGTCGAGGAAAAGGTAGGTCCGTTCACTGGACAGCCTCCGCTTCAGCGCGGTATAAAGGGCTTTCGCGGTCTTGATCTCCTCGTGTTCCAGGGTATCAAAGCCGTAGTAAAGAATGCGGCTGTCAGGGATACCCCGCTCCCTGAGGCGCTGCATCAGCAGCTTCATGAGGGTGGACTTTCCCGAGCGGCGCACACCCGTCAGCACCTTGACAAAAGG
>CAZJCB010000394.1:0-1792 GCA_964544245.1 uncultured Christensenella sp. | reverse complement strand
AAAGCCCCGCTTGGCTTTGCTGGCTCATTTGGACTCACGAAGTGTCAAACTCCCGTGATTCATGTTCCATATTCTTCATACACGAAGGCGCGGGGACATGGAATACAAAATTTGGCAGAAATTTCTTCCATGAACAGTCCTGCCCCACCGGGACAGATTTGTCCCGGCAAAGGAGTTTGACAGCGGTCCCGCGGCGAACTATACTCAGGCCAGACATCGACATAGGGAGGGGTGCGCGCCATGACGCAGAAATCGTTCATCAGGACACAGCGCCGTCATACCGCCTATTACCGCCTGGGGGATGAGAGCCTGCCCAAGCTCTTCCTCATCCACGGCAACGCGTCCACGTCAGCCTTCTTCTTCCCGACCATCACCTCCCTGGCGGAGCGCTTTGACGTCATCGCGCCGGACCTCAACGGCTTTGGCGATACGGAATCCACGCCGGTTCGCGCGCCCACCGCGCTGGCCGACTGGGCGGCGGACGTCGCGGCGCTGGCCGACGCCCTGGACATCCCCCGCTTCGCGCTGCTGGGCTGGTCCCTGGGCGGCGGGGTCGCCTGGCGGTTCGCCATCGACCACCCCCACCGCCTGACCCACCTCATCCTGCTCTCGCCCATGTCGCCCTATGGTTTCGGCGGCACCAAAGGGCTGGAAGGCGAGATGTACGACGGGAGGGGCTGGGGCTCCCCGGGCGGGTTTGCCAACCCCGAGTTCATCAAGCGGCTGCGGGACAAGGACAGGGGAGATTCCCCGATGTCCGCCCGCTCCGTGCTGGAGAAATCCCTCTTCGCCAGGGGCTGGCCGGTCGGCCGGGAATGGCAGGACCTGTACGTGGACGAGCTGCTCAAGATCCGCCTGGGCGAAGACTACTACCCCGGGGATTACCAGATGATGGAGAAATTCCCCTACGTCCTGCCGGGGGAGCGCGGCATCTCCAACTCCCTGGCCCCTCAGTATGCCAGCATGAAGGCGTTTGCGGACATATCGCCCAAGCCCCCGGTGCTGTGGATCAGGGGGGACCAGGACAGGCTGGTGAGCGACCAGTCGATGTCGGACATGGCGGTGCTGGGCAGCCTGGGGCTGGTGTCGGGCTATCCGGGCGCGGACGTTTTCCCGCCCCAGCCCATGGTCGGGCAGACCCGCGCGCTGCTGGAGAAGTACCGGGAGAACGGCGGCGAATACCGGGAACTGGTCATGGAGGGCTGCGCGCACACCGCCCACCTGGAGGACCCGGAGCGCTTTGTCCGGGAGGTCGGGGCGTTTCTGCTGGGCTGATCCCGCTGTTCCTGCCAGGCCTGGATTCCCGCCATTCGGGGAAGGGTTTCTGTTCCCTTGATTGCCCGGCGCAAAGCGGCGATAAACAAAAGAATCGATTCTTCGCCGGGGAGGCTGCATGGAAAAGGGATTGAGGGAAAAACTGAGGGCCTTTTTCAGACGGTATTTAGTCGACGCCATGAGTTCTATGGCGCTGGGCTTGTTCTCTTCACTGATCATCGGCCTGATCCTCACGCAGCTGTCGGCCGTTCCTTTCCTGGGCTTCCTGAAAAGTTTCGCGGAGATGGTCTCCGCCTCCTCGCCGGTCGTGGGCGCGGCCATCGGCGTCGCCATCGCTTCCGGGCTGAAGGCGAAGCCGCTGGTCGTCTTTTCCTCCGCCGTCAGCGGGGCCATCGGCTACAAACTGGGCGGGCCGGTGGGCGCCTACCTGTCCGCCGTCATCGGGGCGGAGGTCTCCACCCTCGTCGCCGGCAGAACGCCGGTGGACATCGTGCTGGTACCCGCCCTGACCATCATC
>CAZJCB010000393.1:0-1801 GCA_964544245.1 uncultured Christensenella sp. | reverse complement strand
CGGAGGTGCTGCAAGTGTACGCAATCATTGCGACCGGCGGCAAACAGTACCGCGTCTCGGAGGGAGACACCATCTTTATTGAGAAACTGAACCTTGAGCCCGACAGCGAGGTGACCTTTCCGGTCCTGATGCTGGGCGGCGAAGAGGTTCGCACAGGGACGCCCGAGGTTGAAGGCGCGAGCGTGACCGGCAAGGTCATCAAGCAGGGCAAAGGGCAGAAAATCATCGTTTTCAAGTACAAGAGCAAGAAAAACTACCGCCGCAAGCAGGGCCACCGCCAGCCGTTCACCCAGGTGGAGATCACCTCGATCAAGGGCTGAATGTGACGGCCATCCGCCTGCTGTACGCCAAAAGCCGCGTGCTGCGCGGGTATGAGGTTTCCGGCCACGCCGGCGCAGGTACGCAAGGAAACGATCTGGTCTGCGCGGCGATCTCCTTCCTGGCCACCACCTGCGCCAACGCCCTGGAAACCGTCGCAGGAACCAAGCCGGATGTGGAACAATCCGAAGGCTACCTGAAAGTCACCCTGGCGGAAGGCCCGATACCTCCAAAAGCGCTGGTGATCCTTGACACCTTTCACCAGGGCGCACGGGACCTGTTGGAAGCCTACCCCGGCAATATCCGCCTGAATACTCAGGCTCAATAGAGAAACGGAGGAATCCCCCATGATGAAATTGAACCTTCAGCTATTCGCCCATAAAAAGGGACTTGGCTCCACCCGCAACGGCCGTGACAGCGAGTCCAAGCGCCTGGGGCCCAAGCGCGCGGATGGCCAGTTTGTGCTGGCCGGCAACATCCTGGTCCGCCAGCGCGGCACCAAGATCCATCCCGGCGACAACGTCGGCAAAGGGAAGGACGACACGCTCTTTGCCCTGGTCGACGGCCTGGTGCGTTTTGAGCATCTGGGCAAGATGAAGAAAAAGGTCAGCGTGCGCCCGCAGGAAGAAAGCGCGCAGGCCGCCCAGTAATCCGCTTCTATCAAGAACCGCCAGACAACGGCGGTTTTTTTACGCCCCTTTCCAGGAGTGGTACAGAATTGTAAATAATCTGTAATCATTTCGCCCAAATGTTTCCTATGGCGCGGTTTTTGTTGTATACTCTATCCAGAAATTGCATTGAAAGGAAGAAGGCCCGGTGAATACAATCATCATCAGCATCGAGACCTTCTTCTGGAACCTGTTTCACCGTGTCCAGTTCAAGGACATGATTGACATCCTGATCATCGCCGTGCTGCTGTACAAGGTGTTCCAGCTCACCCGGCAGACCCGCGCGGGGCAGGTGTTCAAAGGTTTCCTGCTGCTGATTTTCGTCAGCTGGTTTTCCAACCTTCTCGGTTTCCGGGGGTTGAACTGGCTGGTCATGAATATCATCAGCAACGGCGCGATCGTCCTGCTGATCCTCTTCCAGCCGGAACTGCGGCGCGCGCTGGAGCAGTTTGGCCGGGGGGCGCGCCTGGGCCACTTGAGTGAAAACATGGACGAGGCGAGCCGTATCGTGTTTGAGGTCAGCCAGAGCGTGCTGGGCATGGCACGGCGCCGTGTCGGCGCGCTGATCGTATTTGAGCAGAAGACCGGACTGCGCGATTTTATCGATACCGGGACCATGATCGACTCAAAGATATCCGGGCCGCTCATCGCCAACATTTTTGAGCCAAACACCCCGCTGCACGACGGCGCGGTGATTATCCGGGACGACCGGATCATCGCGGCGGGCTGCGTACTGGCCTTAAGCGAAAACAGCAGCCTGGGCCGTGAACTGGGCACCCGTCACCGTGCGGGCCTTGGGGTGACTGAAGGCACAG
>CAZJCB010000392.1:0-1826 GCA_964544245.1 uncultured Christensenella sp. | reverse complement strand
TAGTGTGGAAATTCGATCGGATCATGAGGCAACAGAGAGAATTGTTTCATCAACGGCCTGTTTCGCCTTCCCAGCCAGGTATTCGGTCAGGTCCAGGTATATTCGTCCCGACTGCCAACCTTTGTGAATTTCCATCAATAGCGCGCCAATCAGCCTGCACAGAGACTGTTCATTGGGAAAGATGCGGATGACCCTCTCTCTTCTCCCGATTTCTTCGTTCATGCGCTCCAGGCCGTTGGTGGTTCTGAGCCGACGCCTAATAAGTTGCGATTTACCGGAACATGCGGATGTACAGCCTGGAGGATGGAAGAAGGCAATTGGCGAAGTACCAAGCCCAGTCGAACGGTTACATCCTGCCTTGCCCCGAACGATGCAGCGCACATGCGGCTGACTCAGGCTGACGATCCTGTCAGGACAGCTGCGGGTTCCCGTTTCGTGCATGAAGCGCTGCTGCTCATACACTTTTCAATGACTGCAAGCCGTTCCATGTCTGCAGGGCTCAGTCTGTTCTCACCAACTTCTTCCTTAAGCCGGCTCAATGTTTCAAGATTCATCCCAACATAGGTCAGCTGTTCCCAGATGGCGCGCCTGGTCGCTTTCAGTTTTGCCTTGCTTTGCTTGGCAATCTTGATGTAACTCCGCCGGGCTTTCCTGCGATTGTAGGCGGTCTTGTGCCCTGTCTTGCCGCTGAACTCCCACAGCTTTTCAATGAACTTCTCCGTTTTTTCCCGGCAATCATTGACCAATCCCAGATCAGTCGGGTACTTGATGTCCGCCGGCGCAACTGTTGCGTCCAGGATCGATACACCTTTGTTTCCGCTGTCGTCCTCCGGTGGTTCATCCTTGTCTTCAGGCTGATTTCCTTCAAATGGATGCGCCCGATCGTACATGAGCTCGTTAATGCGCCGCATCATTTCGGGCGTGAACCGTTTGCGAAAGGACACCATCATGGATGCCTCAAACAGCGGGTCCTTGCAGAATGCTTTCAGACCCACCAGATACTGCGCATAGGGGTTCTCGCACAGGTAGGCGACCGTCCCTTCATCCGTCAGGTTTTCTTGTTCCTTGGTTCGTCAACACTTTTTCGGACAATTTGCTAAGCAGTGATTCCTAAGGTCGAGACATGGTATCGTTTCAACCACCCGATTGGGGACAGATATCCAAGTCGCTTCTGGATGCGCTGTGTGTTGTAGAAGCCGTGGATGTAGGCAAATACGCCTTGCCTGGCTTCCTCACGGGTACGGAATCGGCCAATCGGATGGATCAACTCCTTTTTCAGGATTGAGAAGAAGCTCTCACTCCAGGTGTTGTCTCCGGGTCTGCCTGTTCGGGAGAAACTCTGCCGCAGCCCCAGCTTTCTCAACTGTTCTCGGACCGCTGTACTGGTATACTGGCTTCCGCGGTCTGAATGGAAGACTGTGCCTTTAAGTAGATGCCAACTCTTGCTGGCTGAACGAATGGTTTCCATCACGAGTTCTTTTCTCATCCGGGGCGCTGTACGCTCCGCCAATACGATGCCTGAGAGGATATCCCGGATTGTGCAGGTATATTCAAAGCCCTCCGCTGTCGGGATGTAGGTGATGTCACTGGACAGAGCCTGAAATGGTGTGTTGACCTCCACATCCCGCAGCAGATTTTCGCACTCATTGTCCCGCGCTCCACGGCTGTCGGTCAGGCTGCGCTGATACCGCAAGTGTACCGAGTACAACCCTCGTTCCGTCATGATCCGTTTGATCTTGGTAAAACTGGCTTTGTATCCCCGCTTGCGCATTTCACCTGCAACACGGTCTGCGCCGTAGGTGCCTCCGCTTACCTCAAAGATCTCT
>CAZJCB010000391.1:0-1830 GCA_964544245.1 uncultured Christensenella sp. | reverse complement strand
AGAGGGGAGGGCGCGGCATGGAACCGTCGGTTGATACCATCTTCTTTGACGTCGGGGCGACACTGCGCGTGGTGGTTGAGGACAGGGCATTCTCCAGGGCGGCGGAGGATGAGATCATGCGGCTGACAGCGACGCTTGAGGAACGCGGAGAATTCTTCAGGAAGCTGGAAAGCAACTGGAAGGCCTTCCGGAAAAGGGCGAAAACGACGCTGCTGGACGTGTCTGAAATGGAGCTGTGGATCCAGCACCTGCTTCCGGATTACCCGCATGAGGTGCTCGCGCCCAACGCCGCCCGGCTGACAAGGCTGTGGCGGGATCATGACGGGCGAAGGATACCCAGGCCGGACGTGACGGACACCGTCAGGGAGCTGTTCCGGCGCGGCTACAAGCTCGGCATCATCGCCAACACGATCACGGAGACCGAGATCCCTGACTGGATGTGCGCCGAAAAGATCGCCGGATGCTTCCATACGGTCATCCTCTCGTCAAAAGTACGGCTGCGGAAACCTGACCCGGCCATATACCACCTGGCGGCCCGCTGCATAGGTTCCCTGCCGGAACAATGCGCCTATGTGGGCGACAATCCGGTGCGCGATGTGGAGGGCACCCTTGCGGCCGGTTTTGGCGCGATGATCCTGCTGGACGTGCCGGACGCCAGCGAAAAAGACAAGGAAGCCCCTTGCCTGCCGGATTACACCATCTTAAAGATTTCGGACCTGCTGGCGATGTTTCCACCCCGGCAGGGCGGGAAGGAGGCGCCATGCTGAGGGAGATCAGGGGCGTTTTCTTCGACCTTGGCAACACGCTGCGCATGCTGCACGAGGACGGCGCTTATTCCAGAGCCGCCAAAGAACGCCTGGTCCGCCTGAGCGGGACAGGGATGGATCCGGAGGAATTCCACCGGATGGTTGAGGAACGGTACGAAACCGGATACCGCAAATGGGCCTTTGAGCAGATGCGGGAAGCCGGGGACGTCTCCCTCTGGTGCGACTGGCTGCTGCCTGAATATGACCGGGAACGCATCGCCCGCAGCGCGCAGGAACTTACCTTGTGCTACCGGCAGGCCAAAGGGATGCGCAAAGTGGTGCCGCAGGGGGAGGAGGTGCTCAGCGAGCTGAAGCTTCGCGGGTACCGCCTGGGCATCATCAGCAACCTGATCGGTGAAGTGGAAATCGGCCGGTGGCTCAAAGAGGACGGGTTTGACCGGTATTTTACCAGCGTGACCCTGTCGTCCATCTGCGGGATCCGCAAGCCGGACCCGCGGATCTATCAGCTGGCGGAGGCCGGGCTGGGCGTCCCCCTCTCCCGGTGCGCCTCCGTGGCGGACAACCTGGACAGGGACATCACCGGCGCCAGGGCCGCGGGCATGGGATGCAGCATCCTCTTCATTTCGCCTGAAAAGCTGGCCAGGAAGTCTGTCACCGACGCGAACCGCCCTGATCTCGTCATCCATGAATTCGCGCAGCTGCTGGACCTGCTGCCGCCGCTGGAGGGCAGGGCATGAACACGGACATTCGGGCGATCTTCTTTGATCTGGGGGGCACGTTTCGCATCCTGCGCGAGAACAAGCCCTATTCCGACAAGGCCAGGCAGCGCATCGCGCGGCTGTGCGGGACGCGGACGGATCCGGAAAGGTTTCACGCGATGCTGGAGGCTCGCTACGACCTTTACAGGGAATGGGTCCTCAAGCACATGTGTGAAGCGCCGGAGGAGGTTCTCTGGACGCGCTGGCTGGCGCCCGAGTTTGACAGGGAACGGATCACTGCCGCGGCCGGTGAGCTGACCTATCTGTACCGCCAGGCAAAGGGCGAGCGGCTGGTCGTGGAGGGC
>CAZJCB010000390.1:0-1835 GCA_964544245.1 uncultured Christensenella sp. | reverse complement strand
TGATCGCCTTCCTGGCCGCGCTGGTGACGTATAAATTGGTTCCCTGGGTCCAAGCGCGGACAACCGCCCAGCAGCAGGAGCTACTCCGGGCTGCTGTGTCAGTCGCCGTTTACGCGGCAGAGCAACTTTATGGTGCAGGGTCCGGCAAGGAAAAGCTCATGTATGTGAAAGGGCAACTGGCCAAGAAAGGATATCATGTAGACATAGATGAGATTGAAGCCGCGGTGCGGGAATTGACCCTTATAGGCGAATAATCTGGTTTCCCTGCTGTTGCTAAGGCGGATGATCGAACACATACGATAGGGTCTCCGGTTATTACATTTATATGGCCGGGGGCCCTTTTTCATCGTGCGAGTTTACTCCTGATTCGCGTATCTTCTAGGCTGCCAGAGTATCATCATAGTAGAAGCAGAGTATTGCGTAGTTCTTTCCCCGCATGTTTGAATATGCAACACGGATCAGGTTCAGTGTGGCCATAATATAGCATATCCGTCTTATTGTCCCTTCTTTCATCTGCATACTGACTGCCAATTCACTGCAGGAATATCTTCTGGATGCATTGGACTGCAGGAAATGGTTTATCGCAAGGATATGCCTGGAAGCAGGGGTGTTGAGCCTCTGAAGAATCATGAGCACCTTCCCGTCTGTCAGGCCAAGCTTTTCAAAGTACCGCCTGGTATCAAAGATCTTTAGGGAAATAGACTGCTCCCTGATCAGCTGAGACACCAGCTGCTCCGGCGTGCTGCATTTTGCCAGTAACCGTTCTCTTTCTTCATCTGCCCTTTTGGATCTCTGGCTTTGATTCTCAAATTCCTTGCAGGATGTTTCAGGGCTCACTTCCTGGTTCTCATGTAGGGAAAGCGTTGTTGCAGGATACTCACATGTAGTGGATGACTCTTTCCTCTTTTCCTCATCCCTTCGTCGTTGGGCGAGATAGGCGTCAAAGCCATTGACGCTCCGGGACAGCATGCCCAGGTAATACTCAAGGAAGCAGGTCAGATCCTCTTCACCCCTGACGTCCTGAAAGGATTCCATCGCTTTGTAATAAAGCATCCCGTCCTGGGCAATCATCCCCGACAGTGCAAACTGCCGAAAGAAGGAATAGCCCTTGCGCAGCAGGATGCTATAGGAGAGCAGGCGGGCCAGCCGCTCGTTTCCCTCGTCAAAGGGGCGTACTAGAAGAATGTAGGCCTGAGCGATGGCTGCCTTCAAAAGCGGGTGCATTTCATACTCGTTAAGAAAAAGACAGAGCTTGTCCATCATCGCGGGAATCTCCGATGCCAGGGGTACGGTCTGCGGAGTCAGGGTCCTGCCGGGGATGATGTGAGTGTTTTCAAGGCGGTAATCCTCGACCTCCCCCTCCATGGCATTGGTCAGCAGGCGGGCCCAGATGAGCAGCATTTGTCCCGAATAGGGTTCATAGCGATGCTCAGCAGTGTGCCGGATGGCGCTGAGGTTATTCTGCGCCAGCAGTTCCCCGACGTCGGATGGATCCTCGCCGCTTTTTAGGAATCGCCTGCACTCCAGCCGGGAAATGGGGGCGCCCTCCACAAAGCTGGTGAAGAACGCTTCATCCATCAAACCATCAGTCATGATGTCCGTCCCCGGCTCTATGCTGTCTATGTCCCTGCGCGCCATGCTGGAGACCCTGTCGCCGGACGCCATCAGGCTGTCAGTCATCACGAACCATAGGGATTGTCCGTTCAACCCAATCAGCGGGACTTTGACAGCCCGGGTCATCCGACGCCGCAGCAGTTCCGGCCAGAAATCATCGATGGATACGGAAAAGGGGAGCCGGTTCAACACTTCATGCCGGGGAAGGTGATGCGTGATAA
>CAZJCB010000389.1:527-1841 GCA_964544245.1 uncultured Christensenella sp. | reverse complement strand
CGGAGCCGGCAGTTTCGCAATCACCCGTTCAAACGCCGGCTCCGCAGCCATCAAATGGAACGGCGATTGTCAGTACTTCCAATGGGAGGACGTTGAATTTCCGCAGCGCGCCTTCAATGGGCCAGAATGTCATTGGCCAAATCCCCTCGGGAGCAAGGCTGCCGCTCCTCAGCCGCGGGGAAGCCTGGTGCGAAGTGCAATATGAGACCCGGCGCGGCTTTGTGATGAGTTCTTTCCTGCGTTTTGAGCAGACAGACCCGCAACCGGGTCCGGCATCCGAACAGCCTTTGGAAGAGGAACCAACCCCAGTTTCCGAGCCCGGCCCTGCGCCGGTGTTTTCGCGGACACTTCGATATGGGGACGAAGGCTCAGACGTATCGGTTTTACAGGCCAGGCTAATCGAGCTGAAATACAACTGCCGCGCCAGTAGCAACTATGACGGGATGACCCGTGAAGCTGTCCGGCATTTCCAGACGCAGAATGCGCTGACAGCGGACGGAATATTTGGCAGCCAGAGCGCGGGGCTCATCATGAGCGCCGCTGCCCGTGCTGCGGACAGCCCGACTTTAAGCTACAATACCCTGAGGATCGATAACGCTGATGGCGCGGACAAGGCTGTTTCCGCTATGCAGCAGGCGCTTGTGGCGCTGGGATACCCGTTGAGCGTGAACGGCAGGTATGACATTCCGACGCACCAGGCAGTGGTAGGTTTCCAGCAGCGCAATGGCCTGCCAATCACCGGCATTGCCAATCCAGTAACGCAGTCGGCAGTTTTTTCATCCTCCGCAAAGGGCTACAACACCCCTGTCACGACACTGGGTGAGGGGGAGGGAAAAGGGGATGGGCCATCCTCTTCCCAGGTCAAACTGCTGCACTGGTTCAATGATGTCAAGAAGAGCACGTTCGGAGGCCAGCAGGCGGCAGTCTACCATCCTGTCAGCGGAGTCAGTTTTACCATCCGCTTCTATTCGATGGGCAACCATGCCGATTCGGAACCGGCAAGCTGGCGGGACACCCAACTGATGAACCGCGCCTTCGGAACGCCGTCCTGGAACATCAACATCGTTTACGTCAAACTGCCAGACGGCCGCTGGACCATGGCTGCCATGCACAACAGACCCCACCTGACAGGCGCCGTGAGCGAAAACGGGTTTGGAGGACACCTTTGCGTCCATTTCCTGCGCGATATGGATGAGGTTAACCGCAACGACCCGGATTACGGCGCGTCCAACCAGCGCGCGATCCGTAAAGCCTGGCAGGCCCTGACCGGTGAAATTATAGAATAGAACGCTTGCGTTTCAGATGAACTCATCA
>CAZJCB010000389.1:0-517 GCA_964544245.1 uncultured Christensenella sp. | reverse complement strand
GAAAAATCGCAGCCGTTACGGCTGCTCTTTTTGACACCGCTCAAGGGCTGGTCATTTCGCCAGCATGAACGACAGCAGCACCACCAGGCCCAGCGCGAAAAGGATCAGGCTGAAGGACAGCGTTCGTTGAATGCGCCGGACGGCATCATGCGCGGTTCCCCAGGCGGCCGCAAACAGGTATACGTAACGTTGCTCAGAGGGTTTCATTCCAAGCAGTCGGCGCAGGCGGTATGTCAGGATGTCCGCGAAGCGCCCCAGGGCAAAGGTAAAGCGGTTGCCGACCGGGATCGTAACTGATTTTTCGCGCGTTCTCCTGAACACTGTCCGCATCAGGAAAAGGGCCAGCCCGTCTGTTGCGGTTTCGGCGGTTCTTGCAAGAAAGGTAAACAGGTTCCGTATGGCGGGCCACATCAGTTCCACTGCGCCCAATACGCCCGCCAGGGATCCGAATACCCTTTGGACGGCAGGAAACATGAACCGGTCCATCAGGATATCAAAAGGCGTCCAGAGGAGAGTG
>CAZJCB010000388.1:0-1848 GCA_964544245.1 uncultured Christensenella sp. | reverse complement strand
CGGACAAGGCCATCGATTTGGTGGACGAAGCCTGCGCGATGATCCGCACCGAGATGGATTCCATGCCCCAGGAGCTGGACGAGGTGCGCCGGAAGATCATGCAGCTGGAGATCGAGGAAGCGGCGCTGAAAAAGGAGACCGACCGGCTGTCCAAGGGCCGGCTGAACGACCTGCAGGAGGAGCTGGCCGGGCTGAAGGACGAATACGCCCGGATGACGGCCAAGTGGGAAAACGAGAAGAGCGACATCGGGAAGACGCAGAAACTGCGCGAGGAGATCGAGCGCGTGAACGCGGAGATCCTCAAGGCGGAACGGAATTATGACCTCAACGCAGCGGCGCAGCTCAAATACGGCGACCTGCCAAGGCTGCAGCAGCAGCTCAACGAGCGGGAAGCCCGGGAACAGGAGCAGGAGAAGGCCACCTACCTGCGGGACAAGGTGACCGAGGACGAGATCGCCCGCATCGTCGGCCGCTGGACCGGCATCCCGGTGAGCAAGCTCCTGGAGTCCGACCGGGAAAAGCTCCTGGCGCTGCCGGAGACCCTGCACCGCCGCGTCGTCGGCCAGGACGAAGCCATCGCCCTGGTGTCAGACGCCATCCTGCGCTCCAGGGCCGGCATTTCAGACGAAGCGCGCCCCATCGGCTCCTTCCTCTTCCTGGGCCCCACCGGCGTGGGCAAGACGGAGCTGGCCAAGGCGCTGGCGGAAAACCTGTTTGACGACGAAAAGATGCTCATCCGCATCGACATGAGCGAGTACATGGAAAAGTTCTCCGTGTCCCGCCTGATCGGGGCCCCGCCCGGCTACGTGGGCTACGAGGAGGGCGGCCAGCTGACGGAGGCGGTGCGGCGCAAGCCCTACTCGGTCATCCTGTTTGACGAGATGGAAAAGGCGCACGGGGACGTGTTCAACGTGCTGCTGCAGATCCTGGACGACGGCCGCGTGACCGACAGCCAGGGGCGCACGGTGGACTTCAAGAACACCCTCCTGATCATGACCAGCAACCTGGGCTCCGCCCACATCCTGGACGGCATCAGCGAGGACGGGGAGCTGAGCTCAGAAACCAGGGAGAGCGTCACCGCGCTGCTGAAGGCCCATTTCAGGCCGGAATTCCTCAACCGCGTCGACGAGACCGTGTTCTTCACCCCCCTGACCCGCGACCAGATCCGCCAGATCATCTCCCTGCAGCTGGACAGGCTCCGCGGGAGGCTGAAAGACAAGCAGCTGACCGTCGAGATGACCCAGGCCGCGGAAGACCGCCTGATGGCCCTGGGCTATGACCCGGTGTACGGCGCGCGCCCGATGAAACGGCTCATCCAGAGCGGCGTGGAAACGCAGATCGCCCGCGCCCTCATCCAGGGGCTGGCCGCCCCCGGCGACACGCTGTGGGTCGACGCGGCCGCGGACGGCGGCTTCCAGATCAGCTCCCAGCGGACGCAGGAACTGGAAGGCAGCGTCGAGTAATCAAACGAGTATCACGGGAAAGAAAGAACGGCTGGGGATTGCATCCCCAATTCCGCAAGTTCAGTCATCGCGGGACTTCGTGCCCAGAGGGCACTTGTTCCGCTCGCTTCACGTGACTCCTCCGCCTGCCTGCATCCGCCACTGGCGGCGGCATGCTCCATCCCCCCAGCCCGGGGCGTTCCTCCCCGGACCCCAGAATATTTAATTTTTCATCAATGCAGAAATGCTTTCTGACTGTATCATTGAACCAAGGGCAACTGTGCTTTACAGCTGCCCTTGGTTTTTCCGTTCATACTCATAGTGTTCCATCAATCATCTTGGAATTCTTTAAAAATTCCGGGTCAAGGGGGCAGAATGATGCCGCCCGCATTGCGGGATGCAGGCA
>CAZJCB010000387.1:0-1853 GCA_964544245.1 uncultured Christensenella sp. | reverse complement strand
CGCCACCCCCGAGGCGCTGTCCAAGGCGATGGCGCGCAACGGCGGCCGCATGGCGCTGGTGAGCAGCGAAGGCGCCTTCTTCAACATCCTCGCCGGGGGCTACAGCACCTCCGGCGCGGCCAACGTGGACGTGGTGCTCAAGGGCTATTCCGGGGAACCCGTCCGGGTGGAGCGCATCGGGCGCCCCGGCGAGAAGATCGACCAGGCCTGCCTCTCCCTGTGCCTCGCGGTGCAGCCGGACATGCTCCACGACTTCCTCTGCGACGCGACGCTTTCCGGGCGCGGGATGGCCAGCCGCTTCCTGGCCTGCATGCCCCGCAGCCTGGTGGGCACGCGCGTCCGCCTGGGGATCCCGGTGAACTACCCCGTCCTGGAAAGGTACGGGCTGCGCCTGCGCGAGCTGCTCTCCCTGCCCGCGCCGCTGGAGGTGACCTTCGCGCCGGAATGCGACGAGGTCTGCGAGGCCTGGTTCCAGGAGATCGAGAAGGAGCTGAACCCCGGGGGCGCGCTGGCCGAGGTCGGGCAGGGCTGGGGCGGCAAGCTGTACGGGAACACCCTGCGCCTGGCCGGCCTGATGACCCTGATGCGCGACGAGGTGCAGACCGTCATCAGCGGGGACACGATGCGCTCGGCGGTCAGCGTCGCCCGCTGGTTCCGCGACCACGCCCTGTGCCTGATGGGCGGCGAGGACACCCTCTCCCCGGAGGCGAACGAGGCGCTGGCCTGGCTGGTCCGCCATGGCGAAGCCGTGGTCAAGGAGACGAAGGCGTACCAGTCCCTGCGCAAGCGCAGGCTGTTCGGCAAGATGGACGACATCCGCGCTGCCCTGGCCGACCTGCACGCCGCGGGCTTCGTCCGCCTGGCGGCCCCCGCGGCCCCGGACGGCCCGGGCCGCCCCCCGGCGCGCACCGGCCATCTGCACCCCGCCCTCCTCAACCGTGGCACGGCGTGAGGGCCGCGATGAGGATACGCCCCCCGCCCCTTTCCGCCCTGCCCGCGCAGCAAAAACGCCCCGGAGGGCGCGGGGTGTGAGGGTGAATGGAAGGAATGGGATTATCTTCTGGTCCGGTCGTTGATTTCATCCTCCAGCTGCCTTTAAAGGTCCGCCCGGTCTTCAGCGTTCAGCCTGGCGATCTCTATCATTCCGGCACCCTCCCCGTCACTTGCATGATCACGTCCCGGATCCATTCGGTGACCATGGGTGTTTCCTCCGCCAACTTCCCTTTTTCTTCCGCGCTCAGGCGCCCGGACAGGTGCCGGACGGCCGCGTCCGTCATTCCCCTCTTTCCCAATGCCTTGATTCCCTGAACGACCAGGCGGGAAGAGGGGGAAAGCCCCTTGAGGTTTTTACCGGTCGTTCTCTTGAACCTGATCCTGGTCCCATTGTACAGATACTCTTTGTACGGACCGTCGCTGAGATATGTCCAGGCGGCAGGCACCTGGGGCGACAGCCCGATGCGGTTCAACGCCGTTTCTCCGCTGGGCGTAATGATCCATCCGTTCGACCGGGCTATCGCCTCGGCAACCATGTGGGGGTCAGCCGGAAGGACCTTGTCAACCAGCCGGCTCCTTTTGGGGCGGACGTAAACGCCCGGAAGGACCCTGTCCAGTTCTCCCCGCAGGACCATCAGGTTGATCAGACGCCTGACCGTATGCGCGTCTGTGATATCGGCAAAATCCTTCGCGATAAAGGGCGTGCCTTCCGGAAACGCGCTGATCCGTTCCTTCAGTTTTTCTGTGAATCCCTTGCTGTACATGGCTCCTCCGCTCTGTTTCTCGAAAAGTGTACATTATATGAGAATTTCTGTCAACAAACCGTTACGAATCTCCCGCTTGTCCTTTCCCCGCCCCCT
>CAZJCB010000386.1:0-1858 GCA_964544245.1 uncultured Christensenella sp. | reverse complement strand
GAGAAGCCCGTCGATCTCCCCGAAGGGACGAGGACATGCTGGTCTATTACTGCCCCAAGTGCTCCCGCCAGAACCCCCGCCCGCAATGCGACAGCTGCGGGCGGAGCCTCGGCAACCCTTCGGTGCGCTACGTATGGGAGGACAGCCGCCTGGCCCTGAGCGACCCCTCCCGGCTGGGGCTGCTGTTCCGGGTGGCGATGGCCGCGGCGGTGCTGTGCGTGCTGGTGATGCTGGCGGTGGAGTACATCCTGACCGGGCCGGCCGCCTTCACCACCTTTTTTACGTCCACCGGCATCCTGCCCGCGGCGCTGGCGCTGGGCCTGGGCCTCATCGGGCTGGGGCTGCTGGCGCTGGGCCTTCAGGGGCGGGAGTCGGTGCAGTACATGCTGGACCCCAGGGGCGTGCTCAAGCGGACCTGGATCCAGCCGACCCGCGCCCGCTGCTGGTCGCGCATGATCCGCTACGACAGGGCCGCTTTCCAGCCCAACAACGAGGGGAAGCCCTTCCTGCTGGCGCACGAGGAATACCTGGTGTGGGCGGACGCCGCGCGCTACAGGCTGTCCCCCCGCGCCGGGCGCATCACGCTGTACCGGCCCTACGCCTTCATCTTCATGGTGCTGCACCTGCCGCGCGCGGAGTATGACGGCGCGGCGGAGATGGTGGCGGCCAAGCTGAAAAACAGGCGGTAAGCGGCCACGGAATGGAAACCCTCCCCGGCGGCAGCGCAAGGGGAGGGCTTTGTTATGGATGAATCAGGGTCTACGGCGAGACGCTCACCCGGGTCACGTCGTTGGTCATGATGACGAAGGTCTTCCCGCGCATCAGGCGGACCTCCTCCCCCTTCTCATCCACGAACACCGTGCGGCCGTCCAAGCCGGAACGGTACCAGCCGCCGGGGATGTAACGGCTGCCGACGAAGATGTCCGCCGCCCCGGCGCCGACGGCGTGGTCCAGCAGGACGACGGCGCCTTCATACGTCAGGCGCACCCGCTGCACGATGACGTTCGCGAAGGGAAGGGGCGCGTCCGGCGCGTCCCGGTCCACATAGGGACCGGCGGCGTTCTCGCGGTGCCAGGCTTTCGCCTCCGCGTCAAAGGTGAAAGTTGAGAAGCTGGCCGGGTTCCCGTCGCCCTTTTCAGCCGTCTCGCCGTAATGCCTGACCTCGATCCTGCCGGCGGCTCCGTATCCCTCGGGCTCGGCGTCCGCGAACAGGAAGGGCCTGGGGGTGAAAGCGGCGCCGTTTGCGAGCGCCAGTTCCCTGATGCGGGCGATGTCGGCGGACAGGTTGTGCGGGCCGACATATCCCCTGATGCGCTCGGAGTAGTCATTGTTGCTCAAAAGATCAAACGCCTTCACATTCCGGCGCATCCCGGCCTGGCGCAGCTTCAGCGGCACGTTGGCCCTGTCCGCAACGTCCTCCCCGGGCGAACCCGCATAGGCAAAAGCAGCGCCCCAGCCGACCGCGGCGTCCACAAAGGGCGGGCGGGCGGAACGGCTCCCGCCGGCGGCTTCCGGCGCGGTGTCCGAGAACAGCGCCAGCAGTTTCGTGGCGCCCTTCCCGGCGTTGGGCACCTGGTAGAGGACGTCCGCGTCTTTCACGCCCCAGTGGGGGTGGGCGTCTTCAGCGTTGTCGACCACCAGGAGCACCGGGGCGTAGGTTCCCTCCCAGGGCAGCCCGGTGGTGGGGCTTTCCCCGGGGATCAGGGGATGGTCGGGGTAGTTTTGCGCAAACGGGATCCCTTCCCGTTCCAGCACGCCTTCCAGTTCCCGCGTCTGCGCCACCGCAGGGAGCGGGGCGAGAAACAACAGCGCCAATAACAGCGCAAGGGTTTTCGTCGTCCGGTTTTGCATGGTTCTT
>CAZJCB010000385.1:0-1861 GCA_964544245.1 uncultured Christensenella sp. | reverse complement strand
CTGTCCCTGCTGGAAACGGAGCAGCCCGCCGGCTTCCCCAGGGATGCCGTGGAGCGGCTGCTGGAGCTGCTGGCGCAATAGTGCCAATGAGCACAAAAAGGGCGTCCCGATGCGGGATGCCCTTTTCCAAAACCCGTGCGTTTCCGCCCATCCGGGTATCATCCCTGTAAGCGAAAACGGAGCAAAGCCTGACGGCTTGGGGAGAAATGCATGGAAGAGTTCAGGGAGTTTATCGGCAGCATACAGGACCCGGATCAGCGGGCGCGGACGGAAGAGGTGCTCTCCTGGGTCGCGGAGACCTTTCCCGGGCTGGAGGCCCGGATCGCCTGGAACCAGCCGATGTTCACCGACCACGGCACCTACATCGTCGGTTTCAGCCTGGCAAAGGGGCACCTGGCTGTCGGGCAGGAAGCGGCGGCGATCAGGCATTTCGCGGAGGAACTGGCGGCAGGGGGTCACAGCTTCAGCAAGATGCTCATCCGCTTCCCCTGGGAGAAGCCGGTGGACTACAAGCTTTTGGAGAAGGTGATCCGCTACAACATCGATGACAAGAAGGACTGCCGGACCTTCTGGCGAAGCCGTGAAGAGGGGGAATAGGCTGCGCAACCTGAGGTTGCGCGGGCTTTGAAAAGAGCAAACCGCGGTTGGTGGCGCATGCCTTCGCGCCCCGGTATCATCACGGCATCAACAGTGAAGGGGGAATGGACAGATGGGATTCGGGCAGAACCTCCAGTTCCTGAGAAAGATGCGCCGCGGCATGACCCAGGAGGACCTGGCGGAGCGGATGGGCGTTTCCAGGCAGACCATCTCAAAATGGGAGACGGGCGAAGCCTTTCCCGAGATGGACAAGGCAGTGGAGATCTGCGGCTTCTTTTCCTGCACGATGGACGCGCTGTTCCGGGAGGACATGGGCGCGGGCGGCGAGGCATATTCCAACCTGCGGGTTCAGAAGGAGGAGGCGTTCTCCTATGTCCGCTATGCCGTCATCAGCGGGGAACCGGAACACGACGCCATCGCCCACGTCAGGGGATGGGCGCGGGAGCATGGTATGGAGGAGCCGGACATCATCGGCTGGGACTTTCCGAACGTCTCCCAGGAGCAGATCAACGTCTGGCACATGCACGGCTACGCCGCGGCCTGCGTCCTGCCGGAGGGCTTTGCGGCACCGAAGAACGGCCTGGAAGTCATACGTCAGCCGGCGCAGGACTATGCCGTGATCACCATCAGGGATCCCTTTAAAGCGCCTTTCACCCTCATCCCCAACGCCTACAAGACCCTGATGGCCTTTATGCAGGTGAACGGGCACCGGCACGCCTGTGACAAGGCGGTCATCGAATGCTTTGAAACGCAGTATGAGCGCGGGGGAGTCGAGTACATGGACGTGTACATCGCCGTCGGTGGCTGAAAGGATTGATTGCCGGATCCATAAAGAATTTTGTGATATCCAACGCAATAAGATGTCAGTCCATGTCGGTAAATGTCAGTAGATGTCAGTGCCTTCCGTTTGTTATAATCCATGCCGCAGGGACCGGCGTTCCAAAAAGCTGGCTGGAGCAAAAACAGATCATCACCCATGCCAACACCTTTGGACTGTATCAAGTCATGCTGACATTCGAAGACTCCGAGTGAAGAAGCGCTGTATCCTTGACCTGGCCAGCGCAGTCTGTTTCCTTGTTGTGCCATGGAAAGGAGTGATGCCCCTATGCGGTCCTGCCGATGTGCCAAGGGGAGGCGCTGTGGGAATGATGGCCAATTAATAGGAATTGATAGCCTATTAATAGCCAATTGTTAGCCGGACACCTCAACGCTGAGAAGCCTTGATACGACTCACTTTTTTGAGGTTTTCAGGAATTATTAGGAT
>CAZJCB010000384.1:0-1871 GCA_964544245.1 uncultured Christensenella sp. | reverse complement strand
AGCAACCACCGCGTCATCACCAAATACATCCTGCCCGGGCAGGTGGAGAGCTGCCAGCTGGTCATGGGGATGACCCAGCTCAAGCCCGGCAGCGTCTGGAACACCATGCCCTGCCATACCCACGCGCGCAGGATGGAGGTGTACCTGTATTTCAACCTGCCCCAGGACGCCCTGGTCATGCACTACATGGGCGAGCCGAATGAGACACGCCACCTGGTGGTCAGGAACGAACAGGCGGTCATCTCCCCCTCCTTCAGCATCCACGCCGCCAGCGGCACGAGCGCGTACACCTTTATCTGGGGCATGGTAGGCGAGAACCAGGATTTCGGCGACATGGACCACGTGGCCATGGCGGATATCTTTTAGCACAGGAGGAAAGCGCATGGACATTTTTTCCCTCAAAGGCAAAACCGCCTGGATCACGGGCGGCAGTTACGGCATCGGCTTCGCCATCGCCTGCGGGCTGGCGGAGGCGGGCGCGCGGATCGTGTTCAACGACATTAGCCAGGACATCGTGGACAAGGGCATCGCCGCCTACCGGGAAAAAGGCGTTGCGGCCCGCGGCTACGTGTGCGACGTGACGGACGAGCCCGCGGTGCAGGATCTGGTTAAACAAATCGGGCAGGAGGTCGCCCCGGTGGACATCCTGGTCAACAACGCGGGCATCATCCGGCGTATCCCGATGACGGAGATGCCCGTGGAGGAGTTCCGCAAGGTGATCGACATCGACCTCAACGCCCCCTTCATCTGCGCCAAGGCAGTTCTCCCCTCGATGATCAGCCGGGGCGGCGGCAAGATCATCAACATCTGCTCCATGATGAGCGAACTGGGCCGGGAGACGGTCAGCGCCTACGCGGCCGCCAAAGGCGGGCTGAAAATGCTCACCCGCAACATCGCCAGCGAGTTTGGCGAAAAGAACATCCAGTGCAACGGTATCGGGCCAGGCTATATCGCCACGCCCCAGACAGCGCCGCTGCGGGAAAAACAGCAGGACGGCAGCATGCATCCCTTTGACAGCTTCATCCGCGGCCGCACCCCCGCCGGGCGCTGGGGCACAACGGACGACCTGGTGGGCCCGGCCGTCTTCCTGGCCAGCGCCGCGAGCGATTTTGTCAACGGCCACGTCCTCTACGTGGACGGCGGCATCCTGGCCTATATCGGCAAACAACCCTGACATTCTGCCCGGCGGGCCTCCCCAGATTCATTCCATACCCAGGTTGCGGCGAATCAGCCAAACAATGCGTGAACTGGCCGTATGCTTGACAGGAATGACAAGTATGTGGTTAACTCAATCCATCACAGGGTGGCAGAAAGTCACCCCAAATATTGAGGAGGAGTATCACGATGAAAAAGATCCTGACCCTCGTTCTGGCGGCTGCGCTGATCATTGGCATGGCCTCCGCCGCGTCGGCACAAACGGTGCTGAAGCTCGCCGAGGTGCACAAGGAGGGATATCCCACCGCCCTCGCCGACGTCGAGTTCGCCCGTCTGGTGGAGGAGAAGACGGAAGGCCGCATCAAGGTGGAAGTCTACCTCGGCGCGACGCTCTACCCCACAGAACCTGCCTCCATTGAGGCCCTCCAGCTGGGCGACCTGGCCTTCTCCCGCGTGTCCGCTTCCCCCGTCTCCAACTTTGTCCCGGCGATCAACGCCATCCAGATGCCCTACCTGTACAAGAGCGGCGACCACATGTGGGCGGTGCTCAACGGCGAAATCGGCCAATCCTTCCTCAAGGGCATTGAGGAGCATGAGACAGCCGGCCTGATCGGCCTGTGCTATTACGACGCCGGCAGCCGCAGTTTCTACTTGACCAAGGAAGTGCACACCGTGGCCGACATGGCGGGCCTGAAGATCCGCGTGCAGGACAACCA
>CAZJCB010000383.1:0-1871 GCA_964544245.1 uncultured Christensenella sp. | reverse complement strand
AAATCAGGCCCGCGATGGCATGGCTGGCCGCCATGTGCATCGCCTCGTTGATGCGCGAGGCCCGCACGTCCAGCGCGCCGCGGAAAATGCCGGGGAAGGCCAGCACGTTGTTGATCTGGTTGGCGAAATCACTCCGCCCTGTCCCCACGACGCGCGCGCCGGCCGCCTTCGCCTCGTCCGGGAAGATCTCCGGCGTCGGGTTGGCCATCGGGAAGAGGATCGCGTCCTTCGCCATGGACCGGACCATGTCGGCCGTCACCAGGCCGGGGCCGGACACGCCCAGGAAGACGTCGGCACCACGCATGGCGTCCGCCAGGGTGCCGTGGAGGCGGGACGGATTGATCCTTCCGCACAGCTCGGCCTGGTCCGGCGCCAGGTCTTCACGCCCGGCATGGAGGATGCCCTTGCGGTTGACCAGGTACATCTCGGGGCCCGCGCCCATGTGGAGCAGGTGTTTGGCGATCGCGACGCCGGCCGCGCCCGCGCCGGAGATGGCGATCTTCAGGGTGCCGATCTCCTTGCCCACCAGCTTGAGCGCGTTGATGAGCGCCGCGCCGGCCACGATGGCCGTGCCGTGCTGGTCGTCATGGAAGATGGGGATGTCGCAGAGTTCCTGCAGCCGCCGCTCGATCTCAAAGCAGCGCGGTGCGGCGATGTCCTCCAGGTTGATGCCGCCAAAGGAGCCGGAAATCAGGTACACGGTGCGGACGATCTCGTCCACGTCCTTGGAGCGGACGCACAGGGGGAAGGCGTCCACGTCGCCAAAGGTCTTGAACAGGGCGCACTTGCCCTCCATCACCGGCATTCCGGCCTCCGGGCCGATGTCGCCCAGGCCCAGGACGGCCGTTCCGTCCGTGATCACCGCCACCAGGTTGTTCCGCCTGGTCAGGTCAAAGGACAGGTCATACTGCTGCTGGATTGCCAGGCAGGGCGCCGCGACGCCCGGCGTGTAGGCCAGCGACAGGTCCTGCGCGTTGGAGACAGCGACGCGCGAAACAACCTCGATCTTTCCGCCCCATTCCTTGTGCAGGCGCAGGGATTCCTTCTGTACGTCCAAGTGCCGACCCTCCTTATCAAGTTACGTTATCCAAAAAAATGCTATCACAGCAGGCCCTCAAAGTCAATCGGCCGGAAACCCGTCAATTTACTTGAAAAGGCCTTGCTGTTATAATCATCGGGACAAAGGAGGGCGGTTTGGACAAGCTGAGCGGGAAAACCTCAGGCACGCTGTTTCGCAACGAAGAAAACGGCTACAGCGTCGTCTCCGTCAGGACGCCGGAAGGCCTCGTCACCGTCACCGGCACGCTGCCCGAGCTGACGGAGGGCGAGCACATCGAGCTGGAAGGCGCGTGGACGGAGCACCCGCAGTACGGGCGGCAGTTCCGCTCCTCCGGTTTCCGGATCGAAGCCCCCCATACGCTCAACGGCATCGAAAAATACCTGGGCTCCGGCCTTATCAAGGGGGTGGGGCCCAGCACGGCCAGGCTGATCGTGGAGACCTTCGGCAAGGACACGCTGGAGGTGCTCAGCGCCCAGCCCGAGCGGCTGCGGGAAGTGCCCAAGATCGGCAAGATCCGCATGCTGCAGATCGCCAAAAGCTTCATGGAGCAGCAGGCCAGCCGCAGCACCTACCTCTTCCTGCAGCAATACGGCATCACGCCCTCCCTGTCCGGCAAGATCAACAAGCTCTACCGCGAGCGGGCCGAGAAACTGATCCGGGAGAACCCCTACCGCCTCATCGACGACATCGACGGCGTCGGTTTCCTGACGGCGGACCGCATCGCGCTGTCCCTGGGCATCCCCGCGGACAGCGGGTTCCGCATGCAGGCCGGCATCAAATACGTCCTGCAGGACGCCGCCGGCTCCGGCGG
>CAZJCB010000382.1:0-1874 GCA_964544245.1 uncultured Christensenella sp. | reverse complement strand
CCTTAAAAGGGAGTTCATTGAACTGCAGCACATCGTCGCGCAGGAACTTGTATATCCTAATTTCCGATAAGATGTAACTATCTCCCCTTTGGGACAACCGATTTTGTGCGGCAATTTTGTGATTGCCGCTTGCTTTTTACCCTGTTCATAGTTACATTATGGTAGTTTTGTAACTATTAACCAGGAGGCGGCCATGGACAATCCGGCACAAAAAAAGACCCGGCATATTAATCCCAAGACGGGGAAGGTGTACATTTACAGTGTTGAGAGCTATTGGGACAAGACGAAGAAGGCTCCTCGCAACCGCCAGCGGCTGATCGGCAGCCTTGACCCCGTTTCGGGCGCCTTCATTCCACGGAAACCCAAGCCCGCTCCAGGAGAGAAGGCCATGGCTGGCGTCACCGCACAATGCCATGTCGTCGGCCCCGCCCTGCTGTTGGAAAAATTGACCGCCGACCTTGAGCTTGCGACGCTTCTGCGCAAATGCTTTCCGAACGACGCCGAACGGATTCTTTGCGCCGTCTATTTCATTGTCCAAAAAGGCCTCCCCCTGTCACATTGCGAAACCTGGTGCGTGAACCATCGCCATCCCCACGAGGGCATCCTGAGCTCTCAGGAGATCAGCAAGCTGCTGGATGTGATCACTGAGGCAGACCGCCAACGCTTCTTTTCGTTTTGGCTGAAGAAAATCAGCGGGAGGGAATATCTCTGTTACGACATTACCTCCGTATCATCGTATTCCGAAGGCAACGAGTACATCAAATACGGCTACAACCGCGACCACGAAAACCTGCCACAGCTGAATTTGGCCATGCTCTATGGACAGCAAAGTCACCGGCCGGCCTACTATCGGCGAATGCCAGGCAACATATCGGACGTCTCCACCTTGAAAACGACCATCCGCTCGCTGGACTTCCTGGAGGGCGGGAAAATGCATTTTGTGCTGGACCGCGGGTTCTACAGCAAGGGCAATGTCGACGACATGTTCCGAACGCGAAACAACTTCACCATGGCGCTTCCGTCCGGTCTGCGGTGGGTGGAAGCGGCACTTGACAAGCACCTGGACACCATTCAGACGCCTGAACATTACCTTGAGCTCAATGACCGGGAGTCCCTGTTCGCCGCCACCGAACTGATGTATTGGCCGGATTTGAATCGACGCTGCTACCTGCACATCTACTACAACGCGTTCAAGGCGGCGACGGATTTCGATGACTTGACCAATCGCCTGATCCGGTGGAAGGGGGAACTGGAGACCAACCAGCCCGTCCCGGAGCACAAGGACATCTATGAGCGTTTCTTCAAGGTCTCCGAGACGCCCAAACGCGGACGGCGGGTGACATACAATGCCCAGGCCATCCGTGCATACCGCAACAAATATGCCGGCTTCTTCTGCATCCTTTCCGTCAATATCCGTTCGGCCGAACAGGCCCTTGAATGCTACCGGAACCGCGAAGCCGTAGAAAACAGTTTTGACGACCTGAAGAATCAACTGGACATGAAACGCCTCCGCGTCCACACGGCCGGAAGAATGGACAGCCGGATCTTTCTCCAGTTTCTGGCGCTCATTTACATCAATGAGATCAGAACAACCATGCAGGCTGACAAGATTCTTAAAAACCTGACGGTCCGTGAACTGATGGAAGTGCTGGAACCGTTGACCAGAATCACCTGTTCACACCGCTATGGCCGGCTCCATTCGGAGATGAACAAGGAGCAGAGGCATGTCTTTGAAGTATTCTGCCTGCAACTCCCGACATAGTTACATCGATACGGAAATTAGGTTGCTTGTGGTTGTGCCCATCGAAAACAATTTCGGCAGACTGAAAACTTGTCGAAAAATCAGAAAAAGAACCGATTTAATTTGCAAAAAG
>CAZJCB010000381.1:0-1877 GCA_964544245.1 uncultured Christensenella sp. | reverse complement strand
GGATGCCGGCGCGCTTCTTCCTTTTCAGGTTGTGGGCGAGCGCCAGCAGGAAAGAGATCTCCTCCGCGGAGAAATCCTTGAGGGTCAGCAGGGAGCGGCCTTTGAGTTGGACGGGCATGGTCAGACCTCCTAAACAATAATGTTTTCTTATGATTCCCTGAACAGGGGCATGGACATGCAGCGCGGGCCGCCGCGCCCGCGGCCCAGTTCGGAGCCCGGGATCTCGATGGTGCGGATGCCGTGGTCGTTCAAGATGCGGTTGGTGACGGTGTTGCGGTCGTAGACGATGACGGTGCCCGGGCGGATGCAAAGCGTGTTGCTGGCATCGTTCCACTGCTCCCGCTCGGCGGCGACCATGTCTTCCCCGCCGCAGTTGATCAGGGTGACCCTGTCCAGCTCCAGTTCTTCCCTCAGGACGTCCTCCAGCGCGCCGCGCAGTTCCCGCACCCTGAGCTGCCCGTCGTCCATCATCAGGCGGTAGCACTTCAGGACGCCCAGGATGCCGGGGTGGATGGTGAAGGTGCCCCGGTCCACCTGGGTGAATACGGTGTCCAGGTGCATGAAGGCACGGACGTTGGGGATGTCAATGGCCAGGATGCGGCGGACGCCGCTGCCCTCCTCCCCCGCCAGGTTCCGGCAGAGCCGTTCCACCGCCTCCGGCTCGCTGCGCTGGGACAGGCCCACGCCCAGCACGCCGCTGCCCAGGTTGAGCACGTCCCCGCCCTCCAGGCTGAAGGGCTCGTCGGAGCGGTACCAGTCCTGTACGCCGCCCGCGTAGTCCGGGTGATACTTGAAGATGAAGCGGCCGTAGATCGTCTCCCGCTGTCGCGCGGGGGCGTACATCCGCGAAAAGGCGATGCCGCTGCCGATGGCCGCCATGGGGTCGCGGGTGAAATAGAGGTTGGGGATGGGGTCCAGCAGGTAGCGCATCCCGTTGCGGGTCAGCCGGGTGAGCGGGTAATCCCCGTAGACGCCGGCTTCCTCATAGGTGACGCCGGCCATGGTCTTCTCCACCAGTTTCCCGGCGTCCGTAAAGCGGGCGAAGAACCGGGTCAGCGCCTGCCGCTCATGCCGCGCCGCGGGGCCGGCCTCGCTGATGAACTTGTCGATGAACTTCCCCCGGATCTCCGGGTCCCGCAGGCTCTGGGCGACCATGTCTTTCAGGTAGCAGACCTCGGCTCCCTCCTCGCGCAGCACGCGGGCGAAGGTGTCGTGCTCCTGCTGGGCGCCCCTGAGGTAGGGGATGTCGTCAAACAGCATCCTGCTCAGGTGCAGCGGGGTCAGCTGCTCCAGTTCCGCCCCGGGGCGGTGAACCAGGACCCTCTTGAGCGGCCCGATTTCACTGAAAACAGATATCGGCATCGTTGTCCCTCGCTCGCTTTTCTTCTGCCCTATCCTACCACTTTTATACACTCCTGTATAGCATGGTTTTTTAGGCAATTCCATGTGTTTTTATGCGTTCTGCCTTGACAGTCCGGCATCAAAAAGGGCATAATCCCGTATATCGTACATTTGGCGGAGGGCTTCATGGAAAAGATCTGGGAAAGCGTCCTCTCCTTTTTCTCCACCGCGTCCGCGGACATCGCGCTGCGCATCCTGGGCGCGCTGGTCATGCTGTTCCTCGGCTTCAAGGTCATCCGGATCGTCATGAAGCTGGTCGCCAAGTCCTTCAGTAAAAGCAAGCTGGACCAGGGGATCCTCGGCTTCCTGGACAACGCGGTGTCCGTGCTGCTCAAGTTCATGCTCATCATCAGCGTGCTGATGTACCTGGGCGTGCCCGCCGCGTCCTTCGTCGCCATCCTGACTTCCGCCGGCCTGGCGGTCGGCCTGGCGCTGCAGGGCAGCCTGAGCAATTTCGCCGGCGGGCTGATGATCCT
>CAZJCB010000380.1:0-1895 GCA_964544245.1 uncultured Christensenella sp. | reverse complement strand
CCACCAGGTCGATGGCCTTGTCCGGCAGGAAGCGGTCGCTGATGTAGCGGTGGGAGAGGGTGGCGGCCGCGATGAGCGCGCCGTCCTGGATCTTGACGCCGTGGAACACCTCGTAGCGCTCCTTCAGGCCGCGCAGGATGGAGATGGTGTCCTCCACCGTCGGCTCTTCCACCAGGACGGGCTGGAAGCGCCGCTCCAGCGCCGCGTCTTTCTCGATGTGCTTGCGGTATTCGCTCAGGGTGGTGGCGCCGATGCAGTGCAGCTCGCCGCGCGCCAGCATGGGCTTGAGCAGGTTGCCCGCGTCCATGGCGCCCTCGGCCTTGCCGGCGCCCACGATGGTGTGCAGCTCGTCGATGAACAGCAGGATCTGCCCCTCGCTCTTTTTGACCTCCGCCAGCACGGCCTTCAGCCGCTCCTCAAACTCGCCGCGGAACTTCGCGCCCGCGATCAGGGCGCCCATGTCCAGGGAGAAGATGGAGCGGTCCTTCAGGTTGTCCGGCACGTCGCCGCGCACGATGCGCTGGGCGAGGCCCTCGGCGATGGCGGTCTTGCCGACGCCGGGCTCGCCGATGAGGACCGGGTTGTTCTTGGTTTTCCGGCTGAGGATGCGGATGACGTCGCGGATCTCGGCGTCCCGCCCGATGACCGGGTCCAGTTTCTGGCCCCTCGCCAGCGCGGTGAGGTCGGTGGCGTACTTGCCCAGCGCGTCGTAGCTGTCCTCCGGCGTGTCGCTGGTGACGCGGGCCGCGCCGCGTACCTCGCTGAGCGCCTTGAGGAAGTCGTCTTCCCGGATGCCGAAGCGGGCGAAGAGGGCCTTCAGGGGCCGGTCCGGCGCGCGCAGCAGGCCCAGGAAGAGGTGCTCGACGGAGATGTACTCGTCCTTCATCCGCTCGGCGGCCGCGGCGGCTTCCCGCAGCGCGCGGTCCATGTCCTGGGAGACGTAGGTCTTGCCCTCCTCCCGCACGGTGCCGTGGACGCGGGGGAGGCGCTCCACCTCCTCCAGCGCGTTCTGGGCGACGCCCTGGGGCTGCTTGCCCATGCGGCTGAGCAGCTGGGGGATCAGGCTGCCCCCGTCCTCCAGCAATGCCGAGAGCAGGTGCGCCTGTTCCAGTGTCTGGTTGGCGTATTCGCCGGCCAGCGTCCCCGCCCGCTGGATGGCCTCCATGCTCTTCTGCGTGTATTTCGTCTGGCTCATGCCATCGTCCTCCTCACCGGCCAAAAGACTGACCATCTTTGACCATAACCTGATTATACACCTCCCCGCCCCGCTGTCAACAGGAAACAGCCGTGCGCTTTGAAAATTTCCGGTGAAACGTGAAGGAAAGCGGACAAAAAATGTCCCGCCGCGCTTGACAAGCCGCGCGGACCGGGTAGAATAAAGGCAAGACAGAATACATTGCCGGGAAGGCCGTGGAGACCTGTGCGGCCGGGCCCTGGAAAACCAAAGGAGGACGAGAGGATGAGGAACAGACCGGTTACACTCTTTACCGGGCAGTGGGCTGATTTACCCTTTGACGAGCTGTGCGCCCTGGCCGCGAAAATGGGCTATGACGGGCTGGAGATCGCGTGCTGGGGAAACGGGCTGGACATCCAGAAGGCCTGCGCCGACGACGCCTACGTCCAGTGGATGAAGGACCAGCTGAAAAAGCACGGCCTCGTCTGCGAAGCGCTGGGGGCGCACATCATCGGCCAGTGCGTGGGCGACGCGCCGGACCCCCGGCTGGATAATTTCGCACCCGCCGCCCTGCACGGCAAGCCCGCGGAGATCCGCGCCTGGGCCGTGGACCTGATGAAGAAATCCGCCCTGGCGGCCAAAAAAATGGACGTCAAGGTCGTAACCGGCTTCACCGGCAGCCCCATCTGGAAATACCTGTACTCCTTCCCGCAGACCACCG
>CAZJCB010000379.1:0-1895 GCA_964544245.1 uncultured Christensenella sp. | reverse complement strand
CCGCCGTTTTCAAACGCGCCTGGATTTCCGGCATTTCCGGCGGTTAAATCATTTTCTGCCTCAAAAAGTGAGGAATATCAACGCTTCCGGGGCGTCCATTTACCCGCCGGACGCCCGGCATGAGCCGGCGGTTAAGGCGGCTAAATGCCGGGACTTCCGCTGCCCTGCCTGAGCGCTTCCCGGCAGCGACCCGACCGCCCCCCTTCAAACCATACTTTTGTTCCTTATATGTTGATTGTAACATATTGATAGCATTAAAGCAACTGGCATTCTTAATCAGTCCATGCAAAAATTCTCCGGCATTTCTGCCGGGCAAAAATGGTACAATCCTCCCGTGGGAGCCCGCCCGGCGGGCTGTTCCGGACCCAAAACAGAGACTGTCCCTGTGACAGCAGAAAGAGGAATGAGCGAATGCGGAGGATCGGACGGGTCGTCAAAGCGGATGAACACGGCGTGATGGTCAGCATTGAACGTATTGCCGCCTGCCGGGGCTGCGGCGCCTGCGGAAGGGATATCAAGTCGGAGGTCCTCTTTGCCCGCGGCTCGGCGGACATCGGCGACGTGGTGCGGCTGGAAGTGGAGAGCGGGCAGTCGGCGAAGCCATCCCCGCTGTCGTATCCGCTGGTTACCCTTGGCCTGCTGGCGGGCGTGGTCATCTCCAACCGCGTTTGGGAAGGCAGCGAAGCGGGGATGGTGTTGGGCGGGGCAGCGGGCCTGGCGCTGGGCGCCCTCGCGCTGAAATTGCTGCCGTTCCCTCCAAAGGGGTCCGCGGCGCGCGGGGCCAGGGTGGTTTCGGTCAACGATCCGGAAGACATCCGTGAAATCAGCGGGGAAGGAGTCTGCCCCAAAGCGGCCGCCTGGTCATCCCGGGAAACGGAGGGATGAACCGGGGAAATCTCTGTGCCGGCGAACAACTCAACACTGTGAAACGGCATGCCGGCACGGGCGCTTCCTGTGCCGGGAAAAATAAGCGGCCGCCGAAACCGCAGGCCCGCACAGCGAACCGTCATGTCAGGCATTGCTTCTTCGCCCGGGAATATCTGACAAATCTGCCCAAGGTTATATAGAGGGACGGCTATTCAAAATACTCCGCATCCAGTTTCCGATCAATGAGCTCTACTCATCATCAAAAATGCCGAATATCTTCAATACCAGTTCCTCAAGGTCCAAAATGGCTTCTGCGACAGGGCCGGCATACTCGGGCGGGAGATCTTCCTGCAATCTAATATCTTCGGGCGGATGGGGAATGGCATCCGATTCGTCACCGGAGCCCTCATCGAAAATACTGAATATTTTCAACACGTATTCCTCAAGGTCCGAAATGGCTTCTGCGATAGGGCCGACATACTCGGGCGGGACATTGTCCGGCAGAAGATCCGGCCCATCCGGCGGCTCTGCTGCAGATGGCGTTCCCGCGGCGGAAGCCTGTGACCCGGCTGCTGTCTGCTGCGAACTTGCGCCCGCGGCAGGCGCCGCATCAGGTGGCGCAGCCTCCGTCACCGCATCCGGTCCGTCAGACGGCTCCTCAAGCGCAGGGGCGGCGTCCTGGGTGATCTGCCCGCTGATGGAAGCCACCCGGATGGCGGTGAAACTTCCCGATTCCGGGTCGCTTTTGGACTGGCTCGCCCAACTGCCGCTGAGTATGTTGCTGTCCTCGGAAAAGGTCAGTGTGCCGTAGCCTCGGCTGTCATCCTTGGCTTTTTCGAATGAAGCGCCTGCCCAAAAACGGAACGATGCCTGTCGGCCTGAGATGGTGCCCTCGGCCTTTGTCCCGGTCCAGACGGCGGTAAAGCTGTTCCCCTCTTGCGTAAAGATCAGCGAACCGTACTGCAGGCTCACCCACCGGCCTGAGAGGTCGAGGCCCGCCTCCTCCTCAGCTGATGATTTGGAGGCGA
>CAZJCB010000378.1:0-1903 GCA_964544245.1 uncultured Christensenella sp. | reverse complement strand
ACGAAGAAGCCAAGGCGGTGTTCGTGGGGCTGTCCGGATATAAGGACGCAGATACGCAGGCGCAGGAGGCTGATTACCGCAAGGCGGCCGCCCTGATGGAGGCGGGCGATTACGCCGCTTCCGGTGACCTTTTTCAAGCGCTTGGTGAATACCGTGACAGCCGGACGCAAAGAGATGGCAGCCGCTACGAGTTGGCAGAAGCCGCGAGGATCAAGGTCAGTTATGCCAAGGCGGAAGAGATGTACCGGGCGCTTGGGACTTATTCTGACAGCGCTGAGAAGATGAAGCTGTGTATCTTCAACCAGGCTGAAGCCCTGTTACAGGCAGGAGACTACGCCGCCGCGGAAAAGAAATATGCGGGAATACTGGATTATGAAGACAGCGCGGAGAAGGTGAAGCAGTGCCGCCTGGAGCAGGGCAGGGCGCTGTATGCGGCCCGGGACTGGCGGGGCGCGCTAAAGTTCGTCAAGGGCTTGGGCCACGGCGACAGCGGTGTTCTTGCCGCTGAGTGCTACTACGAGTTGGGAGACGCCGCGCTCAAGGCCGGCAAGGTGGACGAGGCTGCAGGGGAATACGCGCTGGCTACTGTGTTGCCCAAGGCGCAGGAACGGCTGTACAGCCTGGGCAAGGATTATGCCGCGGTCAACCAGCACGAAAAAGCCATCCAGGCATTGTGGGCCGCAGGGGACCATCAGCCATCACAAACACTGCTGGAGGAAATCGGCAGCCTGCTGGAACAGGGCGGGAAAAAGGAACTGACGTTCCTTGCCTATGCGGCGCTGCTGGATGGTGAGAATGAAGCGGCCCAAAACACCCGGCGCCTGGCGCCCGGCATCTCCCAGGCTGCGCTGCGACAGGCCTTAAAGGCCTTCAACATCCTCCCCCAGGAGTTAGCCATTGACAACGAATGCATGTACCGTTACGGGAAAGCGCTGGCAGCCGAGGCAAAGTACACGGAGGCAGCCGCAGTTCTAATTCAAATCAAAGATTACAAGGACGTGGCTTCCCTGATCGCCGCCGATGCGGGATTATCCTCTGCTGCTGCTGCTGCTGCTGCTGCTGCTGCTGCTGAGCTTGAGCGGAAGTTCACTGTCGGGAACACCGTCACCTTCGGCAATTATGAGCAGGACAACAACACGGCCAACGGCAAGGAGCCCATCCAGTGGCGCGTGCTTCAGCGGGAGGGGGCCAAGGCGCTGGTGATTTCGGAGATGAACCTGGATTGCCAGCGCTATCATACAAGCTACACCTCCGTCACCTGGGAAAAGTGCACCCTGCGCCCCTGGCTGAACGGGACCTTCTCAAACGCGGCGTTCTCCGCTGAAGAGCAGAAGGCCATCCTGACCACAACCCTGAAGAATGAGGACAATCCGAAATACAAGACGGACGGCGGGAACCCCACTCAGGACAGGGTATTCCTGCTGAGCATCGCGGAGGCGGAGACGCTCTTCCGGGACGACGCCAGCCGTGTCGCGAAGAACACGGCCTATGCCAAGACACAAGGGGCTAATGACAACAGCGGGGCCGGCTGGTGGTGGCTGCGTTCGCCCGGCAACGATCGGAGCGACGCCGCGAGCGTGAATGCCGTCGGCTCCGTCGACCGGAGCGGCTACAACGTCCGCAACGGCTATCTCGCCGTTCGCCCCGCTTTATGGCTGGATCTGACATCGGACATCTTCTCATCTGTGGCGCCGTAGGCGCCATCTGCCTGACCGCAGTCAGGCTTCCCCGCCCGCAGGCGGGGTACGATTTCTGAAATAAAGAGGTGAAGCGGCGTGGCGAGGCAACAGAGCGACCTCCTGGTCATCACCAAGGCGAAAGACCTGTGCAGCTACATCATGACGGTGACGCAGAAGTCGCCCAAGCAGTTCCGCTTCTCCCTGGTCAGCCGCCTGCAGGGCTA
>CAZJCB010000377.1:1140-1908 GCA_964544245.1 uncultured Christensenella sp. | reverse complement strand
GGCGCGGAACGACGGCCTGCAGCAGGCAAATAAACGTGCGGAAGCGGCCTGTTTTCTTCCTGAAACACCTTCTTCATCCGGGATACGTGCACATGTGTTTGACTTTCAGCCGGTCATCGCATAAACTGTCCGAGAAAGCAGGCACCCGAACCCCACGGCAGTGCGGCTGAAATACGAGCCATGGCTCGCACAATGAAAGGAAAGAACCGATGAACCAGACACTGCGACGGCTGCTTGCGCTTGCCACGCTGACGGTGATGCTGCTGGGCATGCTGCCCGCCGCGAACGCGTCCGACAAGCATGATCACCAGTGGAGTTATGTCATTGACAAGGCCCCCACCTGTACAGAAGACGGGATTGCGCACGATATCTGCTCCGCGCCGAACTGCCCGCAGCCGGAATCAATGCAAAAACATACCATTTCGCGCTTGGGCCACGACTGGGGCGCATGGGGAGTGAATACCCTTGCCAGCTGCAAGACAAAGGGTGTTGAAGAGCGCGTTTGCGCCAATGACGCGACCCACAAGGAGACCCAGGAAATCGCTATTGATCACCTGGCTCATAACTGGGGCGCCTGGAATGTGACCAAAGCCGCTGACTGCACAAACGAAGGCAGCGAAAACCGCGTCTGCGCCCGCTGCGCGGACACTGAAACCCGCGCCATCCCCGCCCTGGGCCACGCCTGGGGCGACTGGACCGTGACCGCCGCCGCCACCTGCACCCAGGCCGGCGAGAGGGTCCATACCTGCAGCCGCTGCCAGGCAGTGG
>CAZJCB010000377.1:459-1130 GCA_964544245.1 uncultured Christensenella sp. | reverse complement strand
CCACGCTGACTGCCAGACCGAGGGAAAGGAACACCGCGCCTGCGCGAACTGCAGCCGCGAGGAGACCCGCGAAACCGGCAAGGGCAAGCACGTCGCCAAGCCCGGCTGGTTCGCGCTGCCCGCACCCACGCTGGAAAAGCCGGGACGGAAAGTGCGCTACTGCGAAGTCTGCGGCAAGATCATCCAGAGCCAGACATACGGCCTCAAGGGCTACGTGTATGAAATGCCGGCGCTCAACTTCGGCCCCCGCGCCAAGACGCTGGTCACCTCCCTGGCCGAGTTCAGGGACCGGTTCACACCCCTGGACCTGTCCGCGGACAGGGAGATCATTTATCCCCTGGTGACGGAGGATGAATACTATATCGCCGACCTGAAGCTCAACGTGCTCAACGATACGCTGACGGTCACCTACCTGATGAAAGACCCCGCGACCGTCGTCAAGAGCGAGCTGCTCTTCCTCTTTGAAGACGCCCTCGCCGTGACGGCGGCGGACCTGAACGACGTCGCCGCGTCCCTGCGCTATGGCGAGGCCATTCCGCTCAACGGCAGGACATCCCTGGTGATGGACGCCCGGCTGCTGGTCAACTACAACCAGGAGCACGAGGGGAACCGCCCCTTCAGCGACAACGGAGTCTACCTGGACGGCCTGTCGCAGAACGCGGTGATCCTGC
>CAZJCB010000377.1:0-366 GCA_964544245.1 uncultured Christensenella sp. | reverse complement strand
TTTTGATTGACAGGGAAAGAAGCGGATGCTATACAGGGAAAGAAGAACAGCAAGGCCTGAGACAGGCGCGCCAGAAAGTAATTCCTGACCGGTTACAGGAAGGAGACCCGGCAAGGATGCGGCGGCACATTCACATACGGAACATTAAAAAACCAGGCGCCCTGCTGCTGGCCCTGCTGGCGGCCATGATGCTGTGCGCGCACCCGGCTCCCGCCGAAACAGGCGGTGAAAACAGCGGCTTCGGCTATGCCGTGCTGGAGGACGGCACCGCGCTGATCACAGAATATACGGGAGTGGAAACTGACCTCGCCCTTCCGGCGGTCCTGGACGGCTATGCCGTCTCCGGCGTCGGGGAAGGGGCCTTTG
>CAZJCB010000376.1:0-1910 GCA_964544245.1 uncultured Christensenella sp. | reverse complement strand
AAGGGAACAGGAAGAATCAGACACATAAGAGGACAGATGAGCATGAGCCCTCAAAAGGTCGCTATCCTGGCGGATCCCGGTACCGACCTGCCTGCCGACTTTGTCGGCAAGGGCAGGGTTTTCACAGCGCCGGGGAAATATCCCCCAAAAGTCCGCGGGCTTGCCGCGCCGGGCGCAGCCGCCGGGCCTGTGCCGCAGAAGGCAGGGCGCGAGTCCCCGCCCGGCCCGCACCCTGTCAGCGGTCTCTTCGCGCGCTTGGCTGAGGATGATTACGAAGCGGCGCTGATCATCACCTCCTCTTCCAGGCTGTCAAGCGCGCATGATGAGCTGGAGGCTTTGGCGTCAAAGGAAAAAAGGCTCTCCTGCCGCATGGTCGACACCAAAAGCGTCAGCGTCGGCGCGGGGCTCCAGGTTATCCTGGCGGCCCGGCTGCTGCACATGGGCGAGGACCTGGACGGGGTGCTCGCAAAACTTGATTTTTGCATCCGCTCAACCAGGACCTTCCTGTGCCCTGAGGAAGCGCGTGAACCGTCCGAAGGCGGCTCTCCCGGCGGCTTCCCAGGCTTTCTGGGGTTCCTGAGAAAGCCGTGGCCCGTGCTGAGCTGCGGCCCGGAAGGAACCTATGAGGAGGTGGCGAAAGCCCGCGGCCATGCCCAGGCGCTGGCGAAGGCCATCGCTTTGATGGACATCGCTGCCGGTCAGCACCTGCGTTTTGCGGCCGCGGCCGCGTATGGCAGCCTGAAGGCGGAGCCGCTGCAAACCCTGCTGGATCTGAAGGAAAAACTGCCTCAATGCGAGCGATTCCATTTCTCCAGGGTCAGTCCGTTGCCCGGCCTTGGGAGGGGAAACGGCGCTGTCTGCCTCGCCCTCCAGCCTTTACCGCCCGTATAGACAAGCCATATCTCCGTTTCTGGCGTTGTAGGGCAGTACTTTATTGGACTGCTTTTCATGTGTTGTTCATCCAATAGAATATTATTGATGTATTTTACTTTGTTCTGCCAGGTGTGAAACATTCCCGAATCAATTCGCCGCTCAATCGATTATGCAGACAGCGGGTATGGAATACCAGGCGGGCAGAACGGGCGGGCGGCATTTACCCGCCATTTCCGCCGGGCAGCGCCGGGTGTCCGGCGGTTGAATCAAGGGCTGAAACCCCTTGATTTTCCTCATCTTTTCAGCCCTGAAAGCATTAAAACGCCGGAAATGCCGGATTTTCCTGCGTGTTCAAGCGCGGCGGTTCCAAATTGATTTCCATCTGGCTGATCAACCGTCTCCGTCGGTTGGACCGCATACCTGCGGACCGCTGCCATTGAAGGCAAAGACGTTTGGAGAACGCGGACAGATGAATCGTCTGTCCCTGCAAGCCGGGGAGGAAACCGCTGCCAAACAAACCCTAGAGATGAACATCCACCGAAGGGAACGCGGGCACCGCGAGCGGGACCGCATCGAACACAAGGACGCGGAAAGTGCGGCCCTGCGGGGCCTCCCTCTGCAATGCGGGCACGCACCCTTCCCGGGGAAGACAGGTGTCTTGCGCTGCAGAGGGGACCGCATCCCATGCGGTCCGTCCCCATCAAGAGCGGGAACGACAGGGGAGCGGGGGCCGGTTTGTCACCGGTCCCCGCGAACACGGAGAGGGATCCCCGGAGTTCAGGGATCCTGCATTCAGGAGCGGGCCCCCTTCCTCCCCCGCGGGGGATCGGGCGGAAGCCGCCCCTGTGAAAACGGAAGTTTTGAATACACCCCGCCCTCCCAATGACTTCTGTTTACATTGGGCTGGGGAGTGCCTGTGCTGTCCGCCGTTTACCAAACGCGCCAGGATTTCCGGCTTTTCCGGCGTTTAAATCATTTTCCGCCCCGAATAATGAGGTTTATCAACGCTTCCGGGGCGTCCATTTACCCGCCGGACG
>CAZJCB010000375.1:0-1916 GCA_964544245.1 uncultured Christensenella sp. | reverse complement strand
GTGTTCCTGCCGGGCATACTCTGTCAGGCCGTCCGAGCACAGCAGCCAACGGTCCAGAATCCTCTTGTCCGTACGCAGCAGGTCGCACTCAAGCGATGCCTCCGTCCCCACGGCACGGGTCACAATGTTTCGGTAGGGGTAGCTGCGCGCCAATTCAGGGGTGATCGCGCCGGAACGCAGCAGCTCGCCGACCAGGGAATGGTCTTTCGTCATCTGGGTGAGTTTCCCCGCGCGGTACAGATAGGCGCGGCTGTCTCCCACGTGCGCCAGGATCAGGTGATTATCCCCTTCCCAAAGGGCTGTCAAGGTCGTTCCCATCCCCGAAAGGCTGAAATCTTTCATCTGGCGCTCCCAGATCAGGGTGTTGGCACGCTGAACCGCGTCATTGAGCCTCGCCTCATCCGGAGGGGAGGAAAGGTCCAGCTCCCTTAAAAAATCCACCGCCATCGCGCTGGCCACGTTGCCGCCCCTGTGCCCGCCCATGCCGTCGGCAACCGCATAAAGGGGAAACCGTCCGCTCACCACCAGCGGGGTGTCCTGGTTGCTCGGGCGAATTTTACCTTTATGGGTTCTCATGGCTGCAATCATGGCGTCCGCATACCCTCCTCCGGCATAAGCGGCGTCTTGAGGCGCTGTGCCCTCAACTGGCCGCATGCGCCTGCGATGTCGTCCCCCAGCTGCCGGCGGATGGTAGATGAGATCCCCAACCGCTCCAGTTCCTGAGAAAATCGCTGTACATCCGCCCTGTTCGCAGCCCTGAGACTGCGCTCGGGCACATCGTTCAGGGGAATGAGGTTGACATGGCACTGCATGCCCCTGAGGCGGGAAGCCAATTCCCGCGCGTGCTCCGGCATCACGTTCACGCCCCTGATCAGCGCATACTCAAAAACAATCCGCCGGCCGGTCATTTTCAGGTAATACCGGCAGGCCTCCAGCAGGCCCTCCATCGGCCAGGCACGCGCGACAGGCATCAACACCCTGCGAATCTGGTCGTTGGGCGCATGCAGCGAGACGGACAGGGTGACAGGCAGCCCTTCTTCAGCAAGCCTCCTGATGCCATCAGACAGCCCGCACGTGGAAAGCGAAATGTGCCTCAAGCCGATATTGAGGCCGTCAGCCGAGGAAACCAGGCGAAGGAAACGGGTAACCTGTTCATAATTGTCCAATGGTTCGCCGCTGCCCATCAGCACTATGTTGGAAATCCTGTCAGGCCTGAGCAGGCGGTTGGCGAGGTAAGCCATACTCAGCATCTCGCCGGCGGACAGGTCACGCAGCTTGCCCTGCAGGGTGCTGGCGCAGAATGAGCAGCCCATCAGGCAGCCGACCTGGGTGGACAGGCAGAGGGTGATGCCGTGCCGGTATCGCATCAGGACACCTTCGACCACATGGCTGTCAGGAAAACTGAAGAGGAGTTTTTCCGTCCCGTCGATTCCGGACACATGCCGTTCAAGGACACGGGCGGGCTGGGCTACGGAGGCTTCTTTCAAGCGCTCAGTCAGAGCCGAGGGCAGGTTTCCCATCCCGTCAAAATCAGCGCCTTTTGCCAGCCAGCCATAGACCTGCCCTGCCCGGTACGCGGGTTCGCCCAATCCAACGAGCCAGGATTCCAGTTCCGGCAGGCTCAGGCCTGTCAGTTGCGTCAGGCCGTTGCTCATAACCGTCTCATACGGGCGATGAAAAAGCCTTCCATACCGTCCCTAAAAGGCAGCAGCTGGAGACCGTGAGCGCCAACGAGTCCCCTCATGTCTGACGGGATCGTGTCGGGCAACAAGTCAAGGGCAAATTCCGGATGTGTTTTGAGAAAGCGCTCTATCTGCCTTTCATTTTCCTTGGGCAGCACGCTGCAGGTCGCATACACCATGACCCCGCCCGGCTTAACATACCGGCTGTTGACATCCAGCAGCTGCTCCTGAAGG
>CAZJCB010000374.1:0-1921 GCA_964544245.1 uncultured Christensenella sp. | reverse complement strand
CGCACACGCTGTTCTCGCTGTCCAAGAGTTTTCTGTCCATGGCGGCGGGCCTGGCAGTGTCGGAAGGCCTGCTTTCCTATGAGGACAGCGTGGCGGACGTGCTGGCGGACAGCCTGCCCGGAGGGTATGACCCGAAGCTGCATGAGGTGAAGCTGCGCCACCTGCTGAGCATGTCCTCCGGCCTGGACGAGAAGAGCGACGTATTCTCCCTGCGCATGAAGCGGGACTGGGCGCGCGCCATCCTGGGGCACAAGGTCCAATATGTGCCGGGCACACGCTTCCACTACAACACCATGGGCAGCTACCTGGCCGGCCGGATGGTTGCGAAGCGCACGGGGATGAGCCTGAGGGACTGGCTGATGCCGCGGCTGTTCGCGCCCCTGGGCATCCCCAAGCCGCAGTGGGACTGCTGCCCCCTGGGCTACAACACGGCGGGCTTCGGCCTGCACCTGTCCTGCATGGACATCGCCAGGACCGCCCAACTCATTCTTAATAAGGGCTCCTGGGGCGGTAAACGGCTGTTGCCCGAAGACTACCTGGCCCAGGCGACCCGCCTGCAGGTGGACAACAGGAACGAGAAGACCGGTCCGGACCCGTCTGACTGGGAGCAGGGCTACGGCTGGCAGTTCTGGCGCGCCCGCCACGGCCGCTACCGCGGCGACGGCATGTACGGCCAGGTGATGATGATGGACGAAAAGAACAACCTGGCCCTTGCCGTCACCGCCGGGCTCAACGACATGGGGGCGGAGATGGACGCCCTGCACGTTCTGATGGACGAGCTGGCCGCTCTTCCCCCGGCTGCAAAAAAAGAGCAGGCGGCGATCCAGAAACTTAAACGTTCGCTGGCCTATCCAGTCCCCGGGGATGGCGGCGGCGCGCTCTTCGGAGAGGGCAGCTATGAGGCCAGGGGAAACAGGCTGCTGCGGCTGGAGACCCCGGACGGGGACACCCTGAGGGTCCTTTACCGGGCGGGCGGCATGCCCCTCATCTTTACCGCGAAACGGGACGTGCCGCACGGGGGAGAGTTCACCCCTTACGCGCCGGGCGAGCGCCCGCAGCCCTACCAGGGGCGCCTTGGCGTCACTGACGGCGTGATCACCGCCCAGGTACTCATGCCCGGGGCGCCTTACCGCATGACGCTTTCCGTCACCCGGGACAGTGAGGGCCTGCAGGTCAGGATAGACAGCGTCGGATTTGACAGCGGAACGTTCAGGTTCACGCCGGCAGGTTGACGAAAGGCTGGGAGGTGCGGGGAGCGTTAGGTGGACTTCGTCCCCCAAGCCCCCGACAAGGGCTTTCAGCCCTTGACCCGGAATCATTCGTATTGGCTAAAAGCACATATATTAAAAAGAAGAATGGGTCAAGGGACGAAGGCCCTTGTCTGGGGTCCGGGGACGAAGTTCCCCCATCGTCCCTTTCTTTTCAGGGAGGTCTGATGGCGGAAAGTTTGTGGGTCAGGGAAATAAAGCGGAACAGGATTGTCCGGGACATCGTGGTGCTCTGTCCGGAGCGCGGCTGGGAGGACGCGATGGTGGCGGCCTGCCGCGCGCTGGACATCGGGGTGCCGATGCTGGTGGAGAAACACAGAAGGGACTTTGAGCAGTTCAACCAGCTGCGCTTCCTGCCGGAGCATTTTCTGGAAACAGTCCCTTTTGACCGGCTGGAGGCCGAGTATTTTGACCCTGAGGAGAGGCCGAAGCGTGCACATCCCCCGTCAGCCGATTGAGGAAGCCCGCCTGCTGGGCTTTGAGGAAGCGCTGGCAGCGGAGCCGGAGGAGCGGTACGACCGGTCGCGGTGGCTGTACGTGCCGCCGTTTTACACGGAATACCGTTACGTGCTGGGCACAAAAGGGGAGCGGCCGCTGATCTGCGTGGGGCTCAACCCCTCCACCGCCGCGCCGGACAGGCTGGACAACACGCT
>CAZJCB010000373.1:0-1922 GCA_964544245.1 uncultured Christensenella sp. | reverse complement strand
GAAACGACTTCGCAGGCTTTGTAGGCCGCGATGCCGCCCGTAATGCCCAGTACGACCGTCTTGCCGCCGGAATCCATGGCTATTCCTCGTCCTCCAGGTTGCGGTGGAAGGTGATCAGCCCGTGCTGGATCTCCTCGATCGCGGACGCGATGGGTTTTTTGTCCTCGCCGTCAATCAGCGGCTGCGCGCCGTCCACCAGCTGGCGGGCCCGCTTGGCAACCATCTCTACCAGTGTGTAGGCGCTGTCCGCCTTTGTCATCAAGGCCCGGATACCAGGCTCGTTAATCGCCATAATCAGTTGTCCTCCATTTTTAGCTCTTCAGGGATCTGGGGGTGATAGCGGACTGTGCGCATGCGTTCCGCCTGGATGATGCATTTCAGGCGGCTGAAGGCCATGTCCAGTTCGTCGTTGATGAGCGCGTAATCATACTGCACGAAACGGGCGATCTCTGCCCGGGCGTTGTCCAGGCGTTTGGAGATCTCCGCCTCGTCATCCGTGTTGCGGGTATGCAGGCGCTGCTGGAGCGAGGAGAAACTGGGCGGAAGAATAAACACGGACACGCAGTTTTTGATCAGGCGCATGACATTGGCCGCCCCCTGGGAATCCACGTCCAGCAGCACGTCCAGCCCCCTCTTCAGCGCTTCTTCCACGGGCTTGCGGGGCGTTCCGTAACGGTGTTCGTGCACCGTGGCGTACTCCAGCAGCTCGTCATCCTCCAGCAGTCGGTCAAACGCTTCTTCGCTGATGAAACTGTAATGGACGCCGTCCTGCTCGCACTCCCGCGGCGCGCGCGTGGTGGCGGAGACAGAGAAAATGATGCCCTTGTCCTGCGCGATGAGGCGCTCGCACAAGGTGCCTTTCCCGGTGCCGGAAGGGCCGGATACCAGGATGAGCATGCCCTTGCGGTCCGGCTCTTTCTTATCGCGTTCCTGCGGGGTGGTTTTCACCTGAAGGGGCTTGCGTTCTTTCATCAGCACTACTCCACGTTTTGTATCTGCTCGCGGATCTTGTCGGCCTCGCCCTTGCAGGCCAGTCCCAGCCGGGTCACCTGGAGGGAGGCGGATTTGGAGCAGATGGTGTTCCCTTCCCTGTTCATTTCCTGCGCCAGGAAATCCATGTCACGCCCGACGGGCAATTCATTCCTGACCAGCTCTCGCATCTGGACGCAATGGGCCCTGAGCCGGCTGAGTTCCTCCGTGATGTCGCAGCGGTCCGCGAACAGCGCGATTTCCTGCGCCAGGCGCTGCGGATCGGCCTGGAGTTCCGGCATGGACGCCAGCCTCTTGACCAGCTTATCATGCGCCAGCAGGGGCTGTTCAGCAGCCGCTGAATCCAGTCCGTCCAGAATGCTCTCCAGCGTTGTGAGGTGCTCCTCAAAAAACAGCCTCAGCTGCTCCCCTTCGCGCTTCCGGTCCATGTCCGCCGCGTCGCATGCCGTTTCCAGCGCTTCCAATGCGGCCCCCAGGAGCGTGTCGGCTTCCAGTTCAAGGGGAACCAGTGTGAGTACGTCCGGCAGCGCCAGGAGGGTGGAGAGCTTGAGCGAGCCCTTGACGCCGGCGGCACCGGCAATCTGCGCGGCTGCCTGGGCGTACTCGTGCGCGAGGGGAAGGTTGGCGCTGACCAGCGCGGCCTGTGTCCCGGCGACATCCTGGCTGACGGACAACTCCACCCGCCCGCGGGTAAAACGTTCCGCCAGGCGCTTGCGCAGCGGGATCTCCAGCGCGGTGAGGAACTTTGGCAGGCGGACAGAGATATCCAGGTAACGGTGGTTGACCGTCTTGATCTCCGCGGTGATACCCGGACCCGCCTTTGCCGACTGCCCCCGGCCGTAACCTGTCATGCTGCGCATTCCTCAGCCCCCTTTCGCGTATAGGGGATTATAACACGTTTGGCAGGCCCTGAAAAGGACGGCAAAGCCGCA
>CAZJCB010000372.1:0-1945 GCA_964544245.1 uncultured Christensenella sp. | reverse complement strand
ACTTCCTGCTCTACGGCATGATGTGCGAGACCTTCGCCCGCGAGAACGGCTTCAACAAGGGCCTGGGCGGCTCCATGCACGCCTTCTTCACGCCCTTTGGCATCTACCCCAACAACGCCATCGTGGGCGGCTCCGGCTCCATCGCCCCGGGCGCGGCGCTGTACAAGCTCAGCAACCATAAACCCGGCGTGGTCGTGTGCAACATCGGCGACGGCTCCATGTCCTGCGGCCCGGTCTGGGAAGGCCTGATGATGTCCACCATGGGCCAGGTCAAGACCCTCTGGGGCGAGGGCTTCCACGGCATGCCCATCATCTTCAACATCAACGACAATTTCTACGGCATGGGCGGCCAGACCGCCGGGGAAACCATGGGCATGGACATGATCGCGCGCATCGCCGCGGGCATCGCGCCCAACGCCCTGCACGCCGAGCGCGTGGACGGCTACAACCCCCTGGCCGTCATCGACGCCTACCGGCGCAAGCTGCCCCTGGCCAAATCCGACGGCCCGGTGTTCCTGGACGTCATCACCTACCGCATTTCCGGCCACAGCCCCTCGGACTCCAGTTCCTACCGCACGGTGGAGGAGATCAGGGAGTGGGAGGCGGCCGACAGCATCGTGACCTTTGGCGAGGAGCTGGTCAAAGCCGGCGTAGTGGGCCAGGAAGAGCTGGACCGGGTCTGGGCGAAGGTGCGCGAAGACATCGTGCGCAACCTGAAACTGGCCATCGACGACACGGTCTCCCCGCGCGTCCCCCTGGACCGCGGCGAGCCGGACTACATCGCCGACCTGATGTTCTCCAACAGGAAAATCCGCGCCTTTGACGCGGAGAGGAAGCCTGAGGTCCTCTTGCCCCGTGAGGAATGCCCCCGCGTGCAGCAGCTGGCGAAAAAGGAGCGTTTCGGCCTGGACAAAGAGGGAAAGCCCGTGTCCAAGAACCGCGTCTACCAGCTGCGCGACGGCATCGCCGAGCCCATCATCAACAAGTTCTACGAGGACCCCACCCTCATCACCTTTGGCGAGGACGTGCGCGACTGGGGCGGCGCCTTCGCCGTCTACCGCGGCATGACTGAAGCTTTTCCCTACCATCGCCTCTTCAACACGCCCATCGCCGAGGCCGCCATCGTGGGCGCCGCGGTCGGGTACGCGATGTCCGGCGGCCGCGCGGTCGCGGAGCTGATGTATTGCGACTTCCTGGGCCGCGCGGGCGACGAGGTGTTCAACCAGCTTTCCAAATGGCAGTCCATGTCCGCCGGGATGCTCCGGATGCCGGTGGTGCTGCGCCTCTCCGTGGGCAGCAAGTACGGCGCCCAGCACTCCCAGGACTGGTCCGCGCTCGCCGCGCACATCCCGGGCCTGAAAGTCGTCTTCCCCGCGACGCCCTATGACGCCAAGGGCCTGATGCAGTCCGCGCTCAACGGCACCGACCCGGTCCTCTTCCTGGAGAGCCAGCGCATCTACGACACGGCCGAGCTCTTCCACGAGGGCGGCGTGCCGGAATCCGAATATGAAATCGCCATCGGAGACCCGGACATCAAGCGGGTGGGGAGCGACGTCACCATCCTCTCCATCGGCGCGACGCTGTACCGCGCGCTGCCCGCCGCCGACATGCTCAAGGAGAAATACAACCTCTCTGCCGAGGTCATCGACGCGCGCAGCATCGTGCCCTTTGACTACAGCAAGGTCATCGGGTCCGTCCGGAAGACAGGGCGCATCGTCATCACCGGCGACGCCTGCGAGCGCGGCAGCGTGATGCGCCAGATGGCCTCCACCGTCACCGAACTGGCCTTTGATTACCTGGACGCGCCGCCCGTCGTCGTGGGCGCGCGCAACTGGATCACCCCCGCGCATGAGATGGAGGACGCCTTCTTCCCGCAGCCGGAGTGGATCCTGGACGCCATCAACGAGCGCCTCCTGCCCCTGCCCGGGCACAAGCCGACGCGCAA
>CAZJCB010000371.1:0-1959 GCA_964544245.1 uncultured Christensenella sp. | reverse complement strand
CCCTCTTTCCCCGCCTTCAATACCCCTTCAATGCCTTCCGGGACCTCAAATCCGCTTTCCGGCGTTTCGAACAGGTAGATATCCATTCCCGTTTCCGCCGGGAACCCGGCTTCATGCAGGCTGGCGCCCCTGATCTCATAGACCGTGTCAGCCAGCGCGCGGATCAGGCGCCGTTCATGGCAGGCCAGCAGCACGGCCGTTCCGGCGGAAAGCAGCGACCGCGCCAGATCCGTGAAGGCCTCCTGGGACTGCGCGTCCTGCCCCGACAGAGGTTCGTCCAGCAGGAGAATGTCCGGCTTACCCAGCAAGGCCTGGAGCACGGACACCTTCTGCAGCATCCCTTTGGAATAGGTCCGCAGGGGGTTCCCTGATTCTTCCGCCAGGTGGAAATCCCGGAGCAGCCCGGCGGCTTTTTCATCCAGTTCCGTTCTGCCGATTCCCTCCATCCTGCCGAAACTGCGCAGGATGTTCCGTGCGCTGATGTTCAGCGGCGGAAAGCTTTCCGGGATGTACTGGGTTTTGACAGGGGCGTGTGTCCGCACAGCCCCTGAAGTCGGACGTGAGAGCCCTCCGGCGAGTTTCAGCAGGGTGGTCTTCCCGCTGCCGTTGCGCCCGGTCAGGGCGACGCATTCACCCCGCCGCAGCGTGAAGGAAACGTCCTTCAGCACCTCGTTGGTGCCGAAGCGTTTGGAGACCCGGTCAAAAGACAATACAGGTTCCGCCATCATCCGCCTTCCGCTTCCCTGTCTTCCTTCATGTTTTCAGCAGGGAAGGCCACATCAAAGGATCCAGGACCATTTTATACCGCTTGTCACCCGAAAAACACCCCCCGGGTAAAAACCACGGGATTCTTTCTGTCCCGCCGGCAGGCAGTACACAAACGCGGGGCAGCCGGCTATAATGGGCACAGAACCATGCGCCCCGCAGGCGGACAAAACAGAGCACAGGGAATCGGGTGCGGCGTTACGCCGGATGCTACGATGCCCCCGGGAAAGGAGGGTTGGACCATGGGATGGGTCGAAGGGATCAGCGAAGCGATCCGGTACATCGAAGGGAACCTCACGGAGGAGCTCCAGATCGAGGACATCTCCGGGAAAGCGTTCCTGTCCCCGTACTATTTCCAGAAAGGGTTCGCGATGCTGTGCGGGCAGACCGTCGGGGAGTACGTCCGCGCGCGCAGGCTCAGCCTTGCCGGCAGCGAGCTGGCCGCCACGGACGCCAAGGTCATCGACGTCGCCGTGAAGTACGGCTACGATTCGCCGGACAGCTTTACCAAAGCCTTCACCCGGTTCCATGGCGCCACCCCCACCCAGGTCAGGAAAGAGGGGGCCATGGCCAGGTCGTTCTCTCCCCTGAAGATCAAATTATTGTTGGAGGGCGGAACCATGCTGGATTACAGGATCACTGAAAAGGAAGCGTTCACCGTGACGGGCGCCGTCAGAGTATTCAGGTACGAAACGGCGATGGAAGGGATCCCGAAGTTCTGGGAAGAGTTCCTGCAGGCCGGGGAGGACAGGCCGGTCTGCGGCATGTACGGCGTGTGCATCGAAGGGACCGCGGGCCAGGGGGCGTTTGAGTACCTGATCGCGGACAACTACAAGCCCTGGATGGAAACGCCGGAGGGTTTCGTCACCAGGACCATCCCCAAGCATACCTGGGCGGTCTTCGCGTGCAGGGGCCCCCTGCCCAACTCCCTGCAGGACGTGAACCGGAAGATCTTCTCCGAGTGGCTGCCCGGGAGCAGGGAGTACGGGGTCGCCGCAGGCTACAACATCGAAATGTACTCCGACCCGTCCGATTACCCCCAGGGCAACAGGGACAAGGACTACACCAGCGAGATCTGGATCCCGGTCGTCAGGAAACAGGAGGAAGCCCGGACATAACCACCTCCGGACAGCCTGAAGAGAGGCCCCGCGCGTCATGACGCGGGGCCTCTGCGTGTCTTCAAAGGGCGTCTCC
>CAZJCB010000370.1:0-1965 GCA_964544245.1 uncultured Christensenella sp. | reverse complement strand
AACCGCGGAAGGGATATTCCACCTGCATGAACAGCGTGCCGATCCCGTAGTGGCATGGGCCCATCGGCGTACGGACGGTCCAGTGTTCCAGCAGGAAATCCACAGCTTTGTCAAGCGCTGGTTCCCCGCCGAAACGGTCGCTGAAACGAAACGCGTTCAAGGCGACCAGCGTCGGATGGGGATTGGAGTGTTCCGTTTCCGGGCCCCGCCCAAAAGTGAACTTGCTGCAGCGCCAGCCGCCGTCCCCGTGCTGGATGTTAAGAAGGTACCGGAAAGTCTTCTGCAGCCGGGGATCATCGGCATATCCCAGATGGCAAAGCGTATTGGCTGCGAGGATCGTGTGGCAGGGGAATACGGAACCGGAAGGGTACAGCCGGATCCTGCCGTCCCCGAACCAGGCGCGGAAAAACAGGCCGGCGGCTTCCCGCAATACCGGATGCGAGGGTTCCATGCCCAGTTCCAGGAGGTAGAGGACGCTTTCCAGCGTTGAAAAGGGCGACCCTTTCAGCAGCCGCCGGTCGGGCGTCGCCCAAAGGTCCGCGCCCTTGTCATACCGGTGCGACAGGATCTCCTCGATGTCCGACGCGTACCTCTCGTCCGCGGGCATGTACAGTCCCTCTCCCTTGCGTTGCGCGATTCCCGCTTCGCGGGCAGCCTCAGTGCTCCCCCCAGGGCATCTCCTCGTCCGTGAGCCCGCAGCCCGGGCACGAACCGCCCGCGGGGAACAGGGTGCCGCAGTTTGGGCATTCCTCCAGGTTCGACAGCTGCCTTTTCTTCCTGCCCCCTTCCCGCCCCTTCTTATCGGGGAACAGCAGGGAGGGTTTGTCGTCCACGCCGAACAGTTCCTCCAGGAAGCCCCTTTCCTTTTTCAAACTTGCTCCTCCTCCCGGTCCTTGGTTCCTTCCGCCCTGCTGCGTCTGAAGATGACGTAGCGGCTGGCCAGGTAATTGAAGACGATGACGAAGCCGTTCATGATGAGCTTGGCGGGCCGGTCCCCCATGAACAGGAGGAAGGCGCTGAAGAGCAGCAGGTCAAAGAGCGCGTAGCCCAGCGCGCGGGAGGAAACGAAGAGCCACAGCTCGCGCAGCTGCCCGCCCGTGCCGGTCTTGCTCCGGAAAACGAACCTGCGGTTGGTCAGGTAGGCGAACAGCACGCTCAGGATCCAGGCGGCGGCCTGGGAAACGTTGGCGGCGAGCAGGTAGGGCGGGCTGCCCTGTTCCTTCAGCGGCAGGCTCAGCAGACTGGTCAGGAGGAGGTACGCGGCCCAGTTGACCAGGGTGGTCAGCGCGCCGAAAAAGAGATAGGCTCCCATCTCATACAGGCGCGGGTTCTTTTCCCGCAGGCGGAGCAATCTATCCTTCATCAATTTCCTGATTCTCCCGTTCCTGGTTTTTCATCGTGTCCCCGTCGTCCCCGCGGGCGTAGGACGCGCTGAGGACGTCGGAGATGCCCATCGTGAGTGCCTTCTTCTTGCCGCGCGCGGTAAAGTAGTCAAAGTCGTCCCCGCCCAGGCGCAGCACGGTGACGTTGCCGGCCTTGTGGCGCAGGGAGTATTCCAGGAATCTGCGGGTCAGTTCGGACAAATCTGCCTCCTGATCAATCATTCATTGACGATGTTGACTTTTAAATATTTCCGGGTTAAGGGATAAAATCCCTTATTGGGGGGGACGGAGCCTGCCGCCCGCAGTGCGGGATGCAGGCAGATGGAGGAGTCAAGCGAAGTGAGCGGGACGAGTGCCTCCCGGGCACGAAGTTCCGCGCTGACTGAGCTTGCGGAACGGGGGACAAAGGCCCCCACGCTCCGCTCAAATCCCCGGTTCACCCCTCCGGCACCCGGTACAAGCTGTATTCCGGGCTCTCATAGACCAGCTCAAACAGCGCGGCCAGCTCCTCCCCGCTGCCGCCCATGCCCTTTTCATACGGGCCCAGGAGGATGTACCCGGCGTCGTACTTCAGGAGCACGCC
>CAZJCB010000369.1:0-1973 GCA_964544245.1 uncultured Christensenella sp. | reverse complement strand
CTTTTTCCGACGGCAAACTGACCACCGGCATCAGGGACCCGCTGTGCAGGGAAGTACTCGAGTTGTTTGTCCAACACGGCGCGCCGGAGGACATCCTGTTCCTTCAGCGGCCGCACATTGGGACGGACCTCCTGCCCAGGGTCGTCGGTTCCATCCGCAGGGAGATCGAGGCCCTGGGCTGCAGGGTGGTATTCGGCGCGAGATTGGACAGGATGGTCTTTGACAAGGGCAGGCTGGCGAGCCTGGTCTATGAAAAAGACGGGGAGAGCATGGAAACAGGCTGCGAGGCGGTCATCATCGCCGCGGGGCACTCCGCCAGGGATACCATCACGGCCCTGCACCGGCAGGGCCTGGCCATGGCGCCCAAGGCTTTTTCCATCGGCGTTCGCATCGAGCACCCGCAGCGCCTCATCAACGTCTCCCAGTATGGCCAGGCCGCGGACAGCGGCCTGCTGCCGCCAGCTGAGTACCACCTCGCCCACCGGCTGAAGGACGGCCGCGGGGCCTATACCTTTTGCATGTGCCCGGGCGGCTGGGTGATGCCCTCCTCGAGCGAGCCGGGGGGAATATGCGTCAACGGGATGAGCAATTCCCGCCGGGACGGAGAGAATGCCAACGCGGCGCTGCTGGTGGAGGTCAGGCCAGAAGATTACCTGACAGAAGAGGGTCCGCTGAGCGGTCTCACTTTCCAGCGCAGGTATGAACAGCTGGCTTTCAGCCTGGGCGGGGGCGGCTACCGGGCGCCCTGCCAGCTGGCCGGTGATTTTCTGCAGGGAAAGGCATCCTCCGCGCCTGGAAACGTCAGGCCCAGCTACAGGCCGGGAACACGTTTCACGGACCTGTCCCCCGCGCTGCCGGATTTCGCAGCTGCGGGCATCCGGGAAGCCATCGCCGCCTTTGACAGGCGGCTGAGGGGTTTCGCGCTTCAGGACGCGGTGCTCACCGGGGTGGAGACCCGTTCCTCCTGCCCCGTCCAGGCCTTGCGGGACGAAAGCTTCCGTTCCAGCCTGCCCGGGGTATACCCCGCCGGCGAAGGCGCAGGGCATGCCGGCGGCATCATGTCCGCGGCGGTCGACGGGCTGCGCTGCGCCCAGGCCTTGGCCGACATGATCGGTTCCGGTTCCTGACCCATATCATGGATAGTATGGCAAATCCTGTTCTTTCGCTGTATAATCACATGTAAACGTATCCATGCCGCTTGGGGGACCGCGGAAACCGGCGGGCGGCGCAGAAAGAGGACATGATTTGAGGAACGGCAGCGCGCCCGGCCGCAGGCGGCAGGAAATCGCCTACCGTGTGACCAGGTTCCTGCTGGTTCCAATTTTTTTCCGGCGGTTCAACCTGAAGGCCGACCCGCAGCCGGACTTCCCCGCGCCCTACGTCGTGGTCTCCAACCACGTGACCGAGCTGGATTTCTTCATCCTGGGCTGCGTGTTCAGGGAGCCGATGGGCTTTGTCGTCGGCCGTGGGCTGCTGCGGGGCAAATTGATGAACCTGTTGCTGGTCTGGCTGTACGGCTCCATCGCCAAGCAGAAAGGCGCCGCCGACGCCCGGACCACCATGGGCATGCTGCGCAGGCTGCGCGAGGGGCGCAATGTCTGCCTGTTCGCGGAAGGCAACACCTCCTTTGACGGCAGGACGGGCAGGATCCCCGAGGCGACCGGCTCCCTGCTGCGCGCGGTGAACGCAGGCCTGGTCACCTGCCGGATCGATGGCGGATATTTCACGATGCCTCGCTGGGGCAAGGGTATCCGGCGCGGAAGGACAAGCTGCCGCGTCGTCAATACCTATCCCGCGGAAACGCTGCGCGCGATGAGCGCCCAGGCCATCCATCAACTGCTGGTCAGGGACCTGCGGACGGACGCCTACGAGGAACAGCGCCGCAGCCCCGTGGCGTATAAGGGCAGGCGGATCGCGGAGGGCATCGGGCACGCGCTCTACCTCTGCCCTTCCTGCCTGGCCCAGAACACCAT
>CAZJCB010000368.1:0-1981 GCA_964544245.1 uncultured Christensenella sp. | reverse complement strand
GGAGAGCCGGAGAACATCGACAGGGTAATCCTGGCTATAGAGCGCGGGACTTATGTTCGGATCGAGAACATGGACAGCAGGACGATTCCTGTGGAACCGGAAGAGCGAGGATTCAGAACAGAATGAAGGAGGAACACACAATGTCAAACGTAACAAAGGTAGCGGAATTTCTGGACAAGGCAAAGGTATTCTATTTTCTGACCACTATCGGCGACCAGCCCAAGGGCCGTCCGTTTGGTTTTCACATGGTGGTCGATGACAAACTCTATTTCGGTTGCGGCACGTTCAAGAATGTGTTCAAGCAGCTGACTGAGAATCCGAAGGTGGAAGTGCTGGCTGTGAATGGCGGCGAGTTCATGCGCTATGATGGCGAAGCTGTGGTGGTGAAGGACGATACCTTAACTGCCAAGGTACGCGAAATGAGCCCGCAGATCATGGCAATGTACGATAAGAACGGCTGGGAAATGGGCCTGTTCTATTTGAAGAACGGCCATGCGGAGATTCGTGGCATGATGGATCTGAAAGAAGAATTTGATGTGTGAGCGTGAATGAGTGATGACCACGGAAGAATGGGAAAGCCTCTCGTATGAAGAGAAGAACCGTGTCCTCTACGAGAGGCAAAAGCATATGCTGGAGGAGTTCCTGGAGCGGAATGCGATAAGCAGGACCCAGTATGAGAAGAGCCTGCATGACCTGACGGAGAAGATGACAAATCGGTATTTAGAGGACGAATTATGAGGATATTTGCGCTTGAGCTAAATAACGATATCAAGGGGATCGAGCAAAGAGATACATATATTGAAGGCCTGATCCAAAAGCTTACAAAGCCGCAACTTATCGTGCTGCCGGAACTATCCCGCTGCAGCTACATGGCGAGCCAGGCGGTATGGCAATACGCAGATGACCGGGGACGTGAAACATCTGAATGGGCCATCAGGATGGCAAGGACCTATGACACCTTCATTGGAGTCGGTTATCTGGATAAAGAAAACGGCGACTATTATAACCGGTATCTGATCGCCGGACCGGAAGGTGTATGCGGGTCTGTTACCAAATCCGAGGGAGAATCCGCTGTCTTCAAGCAGGGAGACTTCGGCAGTGTCATTTCAACCCCGTTTGGCACCGTGGGAGTCGGTATTTGCTACGATTCCAGACGAAAGCATTTCTATGATAATGTGAAAGATGCGGAGCTCTCGCTTATCCTTTTTCCTCACGGAGCTCCTGCGAATCCGAAGGAGTCTGAGAAAGAACGTGCAGAGAATGACAAACGCTGTGGCTTGTACGTCGATGCTTTTGGCGTTCCAGTGGTATACGTGAACAGCAAAGGCAACCTTGAATACATGCCGGGCATGATGGGTGCGATGATGAAGAAACATGGATTCCGTATGAACGGTATGAGTCGGATCTATGCGGAAAACCACGAGCCAATTGAAGTCGGGATCCCGGAGGCCATAGGAGCGGAAATCACTCTTTCGCCTCACAAACGAAGAAAAGACATACACTTCCACGGAAAGGATATTTTGCCTGGCAACTGGCTTTTCAAGCAGCTTATTTTGAAACCGGACACGAAAGCAGGAATTCGTTCTTATGAGGTAAACCGATAAATTCCAGTTTGACGAGGTTGCAACATGAAGAAACTATCCACCCTTTTCACCATCCTGGCGATCCTTCTCTCCAACATCATGTGCGCGGTCGTGGCGTGGAACTACTGCGATATGCTCTGGGGAATCAAGTACGCAGGGTACAGCGCCCCGGCGTCCACAGCGTTTCTGAGCGCCATTCCGTTTGTAGTTGGAATTGCGGTCTGCGTGTGGTTAGCTCTGCATTTCAGGAGAAGAGCAGCGTAAAACACGGGTGGCGGGCACTCTCGTCAGTTTTTCACAAACTTTCGTTTTCCCTCTTCCCATGTACGGAATCTTGAGCTACCTTTTCTTCTTGAAAAATGCGCCCCCCGGCTCCCGCCCGCCACAACTACTCCAGG
>CAZJCB010000367.1:0-1983 GCA_964544245.1 uncultured Christensenella sp. | reverse complement strand
TATGGCTTCATCTCAGACCGGGAGAACGAGCCCGTCGCGCTGGCCCTCTTCTCCGCCGGATACCAGGTGTTCGTCCTCCGGTATTCCACCGGGGAGAAGGCGAAAGGGCTGGCGCCGCTGATGGAGTTGTCCGAGCTGGTGAGCAAGATACGGACCTATTCCGGATATTTCCATGTCCAGAAGAACAAGATCGCGGTCATGGGGTTCTCCGCCGGCGGGCACCTCGCGGCCAGCCTGGGCACGCTGTGGCGGCATGAGAAGCTCGTGAAGCTTCTGCCGGACGACGCGCACGCCAACTGGCCCAACGCGCTGATCCTGTGCTACCCGGTCATCACGGCGGGGGAATTCACGCATGAAGCGTCGCTGGCCGCCGTCAGCGGGGGCGACCGTGACCTGCGGGAGCTGCTGTCCCTGGAGAAGCGGGTGTCGGGGGACACCCCGCCGGCCTTCGTCTGGCATACGGCCGAAGACGCTTCAGTGCCCGTGGAGAACTCGCTCCTGTTCATTGACTCCCTGAGAAAAGCAGGCGTCCCCTTTGAAGCGCATCTCTTCGGGAAGGGGGGCCACGGCCTGTCCATGTGCACCGCGGAGGTGGGCACGCAGGACGCGCCCGCGGCGCCCTGGTTCGGCCTGTGCCTGCGCTGGCTGGGCGACCAGTTCCAGTTCCATATGTGACGGGGCCCCGGCCTTCCATTTGAAGGGAAATTTATCCGGCCTCTTCCTCCATTGGAACAAAACGGGCTTCTCTTGCGTCTAATGGGGTAAAGGGAGGTGAAATCCACCATGAAACGAATTTTTCAAGGAACAATGGCGTCCCTCGTCGTCCTGGCGCTGGTTTTCACGGCCGTGCTGGGCGCTGCTTTTCCGTTCCCTGCGTCGGGCGAAGCCGGCTTCACGGGGGAACTGAAGGAGGGGGATCAGGGCGAGGGCGTCCTCGCGCTGCAGGTGAGGCTCAGGGAGCTGGGGTACTACGCGGGCGCGGAGGACGGGGTCTTCGGCCCCGACACGGCCGCGGCGCTCACGGCGTTCCAGCAGCAAAACGGCCTGCTGGCCAGCGGCATCCTCGACAGGCTCACCCATCAGGTGCTCTTTTCGGAAGCGGCCATGCCGTTTTTCGCCCCGGCGGAGGAGGCGGCCGACGGCCTGAGGGCCATGGTGTCGGGCGCGATGCCCGGCCAGTACCTGATGCCGCTGCCCATGCCGGGCGACTTCAACACCAACGAATACAACGCTTTTAAGGAGAACCGTTTCCTCTCCGCGCGCACCTCGCCCCTGTCCACCTTCGCGGCGGACGTGGACACCGCCTCCTACGCCCAGCTGCGGGCGATGATCCTGCGGGGCGAGCCCGTTCCCGTTGACAGCGTGCGCGTCGAGGAGATGCTCAATTACTTCAGTTACGACTACAAACTGCCGGAGAACGGCGAGCCCTTCGGCGTCACGATGGAGCTGGCCGAATGCCCCTGGAATCAGGAGACCTGGCTGCTCCTCATCGGGCTGCAGGCCGCGGAGATCCCAAAAGGGGAGCGGCCCGCCCAGAACCTGGTCTTCCTCATCGACGTCTCCGGCAGCATGGATTCGCTGGACAAGCTGCCCCTGGTCAAGCGCGCCTTCCTGATGCTGCTGGACGAGCTCTCGCCCACGGACACGGTGTCCATCGTCACCTACGCCTCCCGGGACGAGGTCCTGCTGGACGGGGTGCGGGCGAGCGACAAGGTCAGGATCATGGAGGCCATCGAAAACCTCACCGCGGGCGGCATGACGGCCGGCGCGGCCGGCATCACCAGCGCCTATGAGCTGGCGAACAGGCACTTCATCCCCGGCGGGAACAACCGGGTCCTGCTGGCCACGGACGGCGACCTGAACGTCGGCGTCAGCGACGAAGGCTCCCTGGCCCGCATGGTGGAGGAGAAGAAACAGGGCGGCATCTTCCTGAGCGTGCTGGGCTTTGGCGACGGCAACTACAAGGACAACAAGCTGGAAGCC
>CAZJCB010000366.1:0-1995 GCA_964544245.1 uncultured Christensenella sp. | reverse complement strand
CTGGATGGGGCTGCGGGCCTTCGCGCTGGCCGGCTACACCGGCAACCACCTGGCCATCGACCCGGACCTGGGGGTGTTCGACCTCTTCCTGGGCAACCGATGCCACAACCGGGTGTCGCAGGTCCAGCCAGAAAAGCAGGCGGCCTCCCTGGGCCTGTCCGAGGAGGGCGAAGGCTTCGTCCCTTGGCCGGACGGGCGGCTGGTGAAGTCCAGTTTCCGCTACATCCACCAGAAGGACAGGATGCTGCACGCGCCGGTCCTGGACTGCCTGAAGGCGCGCGGGTGGGCGGGGGAGAGCGTTGGAAGCGGTTGATCCTTTCGGAGAAATCTTTGAGAGATTTTCGGGGGATTCCATCCCCCGGACCCCCAGGCAAGGGAATCTCATCCCTTGACGCGGCATATTCTGACATTCATCAGAGCGATCAGTCCAGATTGAAGAAGCGGATGATGGGTGCGTGTGAAGGGACTCCCCCCGCGCCTTCCGGCCGGGTGGACTTGGTCCCGCTTTTTATGTAAAATAAAGGGGACTGCGGCGGCCCGCGGACAGGTCATCCTGCCCTGAGGCCCGGCAGATGAAAGATTTTTGGAGGAAAGCGATGCAATACGTACCGTTTGGGAAAACCGGCCGGGAGGTCTCCAGGCTTGGCTTTGGGATGATGCGCCTGCCCACGGTGAAGAAGGGCGACGACAAGGTCATCGACCGGGAGGAAGCCATCCGGATGCTGCGCCACGGGATCGACCGGGGCGTGAACTACGTGGACACCGCCTACGGCTATCACAACGGGGAGAGCGAGATCCTCACCGGCCTGGGGCTGAAAGACGGCTACCGCGACCGCGTGATGCTGACCACCAAGCTGCCCCAGTGGCTGGTGGAGAAATATTCCGACATGGACCGGCTGCTGGACGAGCAGCTGAAAAAACTGGACGTGTCCCACCTGGATTTTTACCTGCTGCACGCACTGAACGGCGATGCCTTTGACAAGCTGAAGCGGCTGAATTACCAGAAATTCCTGGAGAAGGCCAAGGGCGACGGCAGGATCCGCCACGCCGGCTTCTCCTTCCACGACGACAAGGCGGCTTTCCTGCGCATCATCGACGACTATGACTGGGACATGGCGCAGATCCAGTTCAACTACCTGGACGACGGGGAACAGGCGACCCTGGAAGGCCTGCTGTACGCCGGGGAAAAGGGCATCCCCATCGTCGTGATGGAGCCGCTGCGCGGGGGCGCGCTGGCCAGCCCGCCTCTGGAAATCAAGGAAATGATCAGTACCAGTCACCGGGGCTGGTCCGCGGTCGAATGGGCCTTCCGCTACGCGGGAGACTTTGCGAACGTCGCGACCATCCTCAGCGGCATGACCACGATGGAGCAGGTGGAGGACAACCTGCGGATCTTTGAAAACATCAGGGCAGGCAGCCTGGAGGAAGGCGACAGGGCCTTCCTGGCGACGATGAAGCAGCGCTACCTGTCGCGCATCAAGATCGGCTGCACGGCCTGCAACTATTGCCAGCCGTGCCCGCAGGGGGTGCAGATCCCGCGGATCTTCCAGGTTTACAATGAGAGTTATATGCTCAATCAGCCGGGGAACCTGAAATGGAACTACGGCAACATCATCAAGGACGGGGCGGACGGCTCGCTGTGCGTGGCCTGCGGGCAGTGCGAGGCGGTATGCCCCCAGGGGCTGCCCATCATCGAGTCCCTGCGGCTGATTGACGTGGAAGCCCGCTGAGCGGGCAGGGTATGCGCCTGAACCTGTACGGGCTCCTCATCGCCCTGGGGGTGGCCGCGGCCGTGTTCTATATGGGCAGGGAAGCGAAACGGACCTCCCTGCCCCGGGACATCGCGCTGGACGTCGCGCTGTGGGCGGTGCCCCCGGCGGTCCTTTTTTCACGGCTGTATTACGTCGCCTTTGCCTGGGAGCGGTACCAGGGCGACTTGCCGGGCGTCTTCAGGTTTTGGGAGGGCGGCCTGGCGATCTACGGCGGGGTGATCGG
>CAZJCB010000365.1:422-1999 GCA_964544245.1 uncultured Christensenella sp. | reverse complement strand
GTATCGCCTTCAACCTGGGTATCCTGATCCAGAAACTGGCTGTCATGAAGACCCCCGGCAAGGCGGGCCTCATGCGTCGGCTGGTCCGCAGCCCGCTGTGGCTGAGCGGTTTTGCGCTGCTGATCGCCTGCCTGAGCCCCTATGAAGACTGGGAAGACCTGAAGGGCAGCCGACAGGCCTATCATGCAAAGAAGGCTGAGTACGCTGATCTGCTCATCAAGCAGGCGGAGGAATTCCTGCCCGGGCTGCGCGCCCATATTGCCGTTATGGATGCCGCCACTCCCCTGACCTGCGAGCGGTATACGGCCAATTGGCGCGGCAGCACTATGGGCTGGAACTGGGATCCCAAGGATGCCCCGCGTTTCGACTTTACCAAAGACCTGCCAATGAAACGGCTTTATCCCGTCGGGCATACCGTCCATAACCCCGGGGGCGTGCCGACCGCCATGATCACCGCCTGGTATGTTGCCGGAAACATTGCACGGCAGGCCGGTAAACGATAAAAGAGCAAATTTCCGGTCCTGCATAACTTCAGGCGACCCTACTTCCAGCGACCATAAAACCCTACTTTTTATCTCCGCAGCACCCTACTTTAGGATGTGCACAGCCCTCTTCGCCCTGCGTATGCTTGTGACAAACAAGCGCGAAAGCGAGGAGGGCATTTTCATGGAAACCGGGATTCAGGCACAAGGCGCAAACAAAGGGGACAGGCTTCCAATGCTTCTGTCGAAACTGTGGATTTTCCTGTCACTCAACTACATCTGGTGCGACCTGTTCACCAACATGGAACAATCAGTCCTGAAGGGACTGCTTGAAGGCAACATAGGGGGCATCCCCATGACACAGGGCTTCCTGTTGCTGGCGGGAATTTCCATGGAGATCCCCATCCTAATGGCGGTACTGTCAGCGGTCCTGCACTACAAGGCAAACCGAATGCTCAACATCGGGGCTGCGGTCCTCATGATCCTGTACCAAGCGGCTTCTTTCTTTGTCGGGTCGGACAACACGATGCACTACATCTTCTTCTCGGCCGTGGAGATCATTGGCAACGCCGTAATCCTCCTGCTGGCAGCCAGATGGAAGAGGTGATGGCGCGTGCTGTACGAAATCGTCATCCGCGGATACATCGGGGACGGCTGGTTTGAGGAAATGACCGTCATCAGGCGTACCGACCACGAAACCATTGTGCGCGGCCAACTCATCGACCAAGCGGCGCTGCAGGGCGTCCTGCGCAGGATCAGCGACCTGGGCATGGAACTGATCTCGGTCAACGGCATCCCGGAATCGGATGGACCTCAGGCTAACAAGACATGATGCAAGCAAAAGAGAGGCAATAAATGAAGGCAATCGTATACACGGGCAAAGGGTTGCCGGACGGGCTGACGCTCAGGCAGGTGAAAAAGCCCGAGTCGGGGGACCATGAGCTGCTGATCAAAGTGCAAGCTGCCACAGTCACGGCATCGGATGTAGGTGGTATGGGGCTTATCCGGCTCTCGCGTCCGTTTCGAAGATTCTCGGACCAGCCTGATATGATCCCCGGCGTCGAGTTTGCCGGCATCGTTGAGGCAATAGGAAAA
>CAZJCB010000365.1:0-412 GCA_964544245.1 uncultured Christensenella sp. | reverse complement strand
TTGGCGCTTGGGCGGAATACATCTGCCTGCCGGAAGACGCCGTGCTGGCGCCGATGCCGGAGAATATGGATTTTGACGAGGCCGCCGGAATCTGTGACGGAGCGCTGACCGCGCTGCACTTTCTGATGAACAAGGCAAAAGCGGAGAAAGGGCAAAGCGTCCTGATCAATGGCGCTTCCGGTTCGGTGGGCACTTACGCGGTGCAACTTGCCAACTATATTGGCTGCGGCGTGACGGCAGTCTGCAGCGCGGGAAACGCGGAACTTGTCAAGTCCCTGGGCGCCCAGCGGGTCATAGACTACAACAGGGAGGACTTTACGCAAATCGGGCAAACCTTCGACATCGTCTTTGACGTGGCCGCCAAGAGCAGTTTCCTGAAATGCAAAAGGATACTCAAGCCAAACGGCGTCTA
>CAZJCB010000364.1:0-2008 GCA_964544245.1 uncultured Christensenella sp. | reverse complement strand
CGGGCAAAAGAAAAGCCACCGGGGATTTTTCTCCTCGATGGCCGTCCTCTATGCTATTTTCTATTATACAGTATATCAGATGTCACGATTGTCCTCAAGTGCACTCGACTGCACTGGACTGAACACATTATAAAACGCCGTGTTCCTTCAGCTTTTTATCCATTTCCTCAAGCGCACTGCCGTGTAATTTGTATATCCAACGGATGGAGTAGAACATGGAACTCGCTATGTTTTCCCACGATAAGTGTTCAAAGTAGCGCTTGATAAGCACGGTCTGATTGTCACTGCTATCCAGCGTACCGATAAGCTCCAGCATAAACACCTTCTTTTCCTGCAGCGCGACTTCGTCCTCATGAATTTCCGCATCCAAGTCAAGCGCTCTGCATACAGCGTCAGCCATTGGCGACAACGACCGACTCGGGTTCTTAGGCATCCCGCTCAAATTGGTAGAGCTGGCACTTGAGGCGAGAGCTTTCAACGCATCTGAGCGTTGCTTCTTTGCTTCAATGAAGGATTCCATACGTGCAATTGTTCTGAAGCATTCTTTCGCCGTCATTCTATGCCCGCCTCCTTATTCAGTTTTCTCAATATGAGCCGATGGTCAACCGAAGTGAGCGTGTAGTACCAATCTGAGCCGAAGAACTGCTGCACAGCTTCGAATTCCTCTTTCAGTTTCTTCAATTTCACGTCATAACGTTTCTTTTCTTTCTCATCCATTTTCTTTGTGTCAATGGCTTTGTATTTTTGCCACGCTCTGTAGGTCGGGACAAAATCCTTGACGGCCTGCAGCACGATGGCGTTTGCGAGTTCTTCATAGGGATTCATAATCTGTACCTCCGATATTTTATTTTTCGGATTGGCACGGATTGTCGTTGATTGTCTCAGATGTGCAGGTCGGCTTTCACCGCGTCGATTAGCGCCGACTGAGTGCTGTCCTTTTGGGAGAGTACCTTCAGGATGCGCTCGTCGATAGTGCCTTTGGTAACGATGTGCTGCACCACAACCGTGGAGGCCGTTTGTCCCTGTCGCCAGAGGCGGGCGTTGGTCTGCTGGTATAATTCCAATGACCATGTTAGCCCAAACCAGACAATGCAGGAGCCGCCACTTTGCAGGTTCAGCCCGTGACCGGCGGAGGCTGGGTGGATCAGCGCCACGGGCAATTCTCCGTTGTTCCATCTGCGGATGCTCTCTGCACTGTCCAGCTTGGAAAATGGAATGTGGAGCTTTTGAAGCCGTTCTGTGATACGTACAAGGTCATGCTTGAACCAGTACGCTACCAGCAGAGGCTTGCCACCGGCAGCTTCGATGATGTCCTCCAAGGCATCCAACTTCCGGTCATGAAGATTGATGGTGTCGCCGTTGTCGGTGTAGATCGCTCCGTTCGCCATCTGGCAGAGCTTACCGGTGAGAGCGGCGGCGTTTGCGGCTGTGATGTCGCCGTCCGGCAGCGCAAGCACCAAATCTTGCTTCAAAGCATCGTAACGCTGGCGTTCCTCATCGGAGAGTCGCACGGCATATTCGCTGCTGACCAGTTCCGGCATCTGCAAAAGGTCGGTGGAACGCATGGAAATCGTGATGTCGCTGATTTTGTCATAGATGCGCTGTTCCGCTCCGGGCAGTGGCTTGTAGCTGAAGATTACCTGTCCATTGCGCTTGTCCGGCTGGAAGTATTCGAGACGGTAATGGCTGATGAAGCGTCCAAGCCGAGCGCCCATGTCCAGCAGCCGAAACTCTGCCCATAAATCCATCAGACCGTTGCTGCTGGGAGTGCCGGTCAGCCCGATGATACGCTTGACCGTGGGGCGTACCTTCATGAGTGCCCGGAAGCGTTTGGCCTGATAATTCTTGAAGGAGGACAGTTCATCCACCACCACGGTATCGTAGTTGAACGGCAGTCTGCTGTCCTCAATGAGCCACTGGACGTTTTCGCGGTTGATGATGTAGATGTCGGCAGGCTTTATCAGCGCCGACCGACGTTCCGCTTCGGTGCCGACGGCCACGGAGCAGA
>CAZJCB010000363.1:277-2022 GCA_964544245.1 uncultured Christensenella sp. | reverse complement strand
GCATGATGCCCAGCTGCGCGCCGTCGCCACCGATCAGCCGCACCTCAGGGTCGCGGATGGCTTCATTGATCATCAGATCCGTGTTGATAGAGTACACCTCCGTAATAAAAATTGGCGGGCTTCACAACCCGCCAATCCGATTGGATAGACCATTCAGTCTTGCCAAATACCAGACAAATCAAGCTTCGTCAGGTGAGAAGCGGGCAGCTTCTGCTTTTCGCACTTGTGACTATACCACCCGCTCAAAATCCTGTCAAGGGTTTTGCGTTGCCGGCGCTTCAGCTTCTTCAGCCTCAGAGGGCACCGCCTCGGGCGGCAGTTCCTCCGGAGACTGCTGCTGCATCGCAGCCGCCTCGTCAATCGCTTTGTCAATGGCCTCCTGGTTGTAGACCACGTCCATTTCCTTCAGCCAGCCATCAAAGGCGGCCGCGTACACTTCGTTTTGCTTGTTGGCGACCAGGTACTGGCTGATCTCATCATGGATGGCATCGGTCATAATCAGGCCTGATGGCACATCCCGCTGATACTTCAGAATATGGATGCCGTTGGCGCCGACAACGGGATCGCTCACATCGCCCACCTGCTGCATCTTCTCAGAAAACGCGCCTTTTACAAACGCCGGGTCCCAGATGATGGAATTTTGATGAACGGGATAGCCGTTCTCCAGGTTGTCAGGGTTGGTCATGCCGGGGTCTTCGCCAAATTCCTTGATCAGGTCCTCAAAGCTCTCGCCCTTGCTCAGGCGGTCGTTGATTTCCTTGATGACATCGGCCTTGTTGTCCAGCACCTTCTGGCGGGCAGCCTCCACCATCTCAAGGGTCACGGCCTCAGAAGGCTGGGCGGTGGCGCCGGCTTCCACGGGCGCGGCACTTGGCTGGGCGCCCGCCTGCTGCTGCTCCTCATAGGCAGCCTCCAGGGTGCGCACCTGATTCACGAGTTCCGGGTCCCCCGCCAGCAGGATATGGATAATGCCGCGGTAACCCACCGGCGTATACCAGCTGCTCTGGCCGGAATACTGGGTCATGTATTCATAGGTCTGGATATCATTCTCGTACTGCTGCTGATAGGCAGGGCCGACCTGGTTGAACACGGCCTGGATTTCTTCTTCTGTGGGCTGGTATCCGGCCACCAGATAATCGGTCATCTTGTCCTGGGAGGCGCTGTTCTTCACACCGGCCAGCAGGGATTCATAGCTCAGATTCTGGGCGGCGTAAAAAGCCTTCGCCTGCTCCAGGGCCTGTGCCTTTGCCTCTTCCGTATCCTCGCTCTGGACATAATCAGCGTATTGCTTCAGCGCTTCATCCCAGCGGCTCTGGGCTTCCTGCTCAAAGGAAGTCATCTCTTCCGGGGTGAACTGGTCAAAGCCCAGGTCCTTGATTTTCTTCTCAAGGGTTTTCTGGCGCACCAGGAAATCCACCGTCGCCTTGTAATCTGAAGCATCCGCGATGTACTGGTAATTGACCAGCGCGGGAATCAGACTGTCTGCCTGAGCCTTGGTGATGTTTTCGCCGTTTACCGTGGCCAGCACCACCTCTTCCTGGGCGGCGGGCGCCTGGGCAAAGGCCTGGGTCAGCGCCATCAGGAGCACCATTACCAGGGCGATCAATCGTGTTTTTTTCATGAAATCATGTCCTTTCAAGGTCTTTCAATAGGATGATTATGGCACAGCGGCCAGATGGCCGCAAGCAAACCCAATCACTTGTTACAGTTCGTTCACGCGTCCCGGAGCACTGCAATCAGCTCCG
>CAZJCB010000363.1:0-267 GCA_964544245.1 uncultured Christensenella sp. | reverse complement strand
TGCCAGCACATAGCGCACCACTTGGGGGCTGATGACCTCCCCCGGCACCAGCACCGGAACACCGGGCGGGTACACAATCAGCCGCTCCGCGATGACCCGGCCCACGGCCTCTTCTGCGGGCACCAATTGATAGGGGGCACGCTCCGCCGTCTGCATGGGCATGGCGCTCTGGGCTCTTGGCACGGTGAAGGAGGGCTCCAGCTGTTCAACCGGGTTCAGGTTCCGGTCGATATCAAGCAGCGCTTCTCCCAGCCGGGTGAGGGTGGC
>CAZJCB010000362.1:0-2036 GCA_964544245.1 uncultured Christensenella sp. | reverse complement strand
CCTGGGTCGGGGAACTGTATTTTTCAGCCCACCGCGGTGTTTTCACCTCACAGGCGCTGATCAAGAAAAACAACCGTCTCGGCGAATTCTCCCTGAGGGAAGCGGAATTGTGGGGCGCCTTGAGCGGGAAGTATCCTTCCGAAAAGCTCGAAAGTTTATGGAAAACTCTTCTGCTCAACCAGTTCCACGACATACTGCCGGGGTCGTCGATAGCCCGCGTGTATGAGGAAGCAAACGCCGCGCTGGCGGATGTGCGCAATCAGGCAAACGCCCTCGCGGAGGAAGCCAGAACCGCAATGCTGCTGAACAAAGGCGGGATCACGGTGTTCAACTCCTTGTCCTTCCCCCGCTCGGCGGTCATCCCGCTGCCGGATTCGTTCTCTTCGGGTGCGGTGACGGCTGAGGGGGTGCCGGTTCCCGTTCACAGGGGGTGCGCTCTGGTCGAAGTGCCCGCTGTCGGGCACGTGTCGCTCCTGCCTGTGGACAATATGCCCGAAGCCCCCCTCGCCTTTGCCAGGCTCCTTGAAGACGGCGGCGCCGTGCTCGCCAACGAGGAAATCTGCGCGACATTCAACTCCCTGGGCGAACTTGTTTCATTTGTGGCAAACGGGGGCCGGGAGTACGCCAGGTCGCCCATGAACCGGTTTTTGCTGTACAAGGACGTGCCCAGGAAATTCGACGCCTGGGACATTGACAGCAATTACGTCCACCAGCCTGTTGAAACAGGACAGGACGCGGAAATGGTGATCCATTGTGCGGAAGGTTTGGAGGCATCGCTGAGGCTTACACGCAGAATCGCAGCGTCTCAGATCACCCAGGTCATCTCGCTGCGTGCGGGGAGCAAAAGGGTCGATTTTGATACCGAGGTGGAATGGCGCGAACTGCACAGGCTTCTGAAGGTATCCTTTCCGGTCAGGGTAAAAGCGGAGGAAGCGCTGCATGAAATCCAGTTTGGTTATGTTCCGCGGCCAACGCACCGAAGCCGGGCATATGACCAGGACAGGTTTGAGGTCTGCAACCATCGCTATACGGCCCTTTGTGACGCGAACCATGGCTGCGCGGTCCTGAACGACAGCAAGTATGGCATCAGCGTGAATGGCAGCGCGATGGAACTGACCCTGCTTCGCGGCCCGGCGGCGCCAGAGATGCGGGCAGACAATGGCATGCACCGCTTTACGTATGCGTTTACCGCATGGGAAAGCCCTTTTATCGATTCTCCTGTCGTCAGGGAGGGATACGACCTCAACGTGCCAGTGACCTGTGCCGACGGCTGGAGCCCTTCATTCAGCGCGTTCAGCCTGGGCGCGGAAAACGTGATGCTGGAAACGATCAAACGCGCTGAAGACGGGTCCGGAGACCTGATACTGCGCCTGTACGAAAGCAAGAAAGCCGATACTGTTTTTTCTATAAAAACCGCTTTGCCCTGCCGCAAGGCGTGGCTGTGCGACATGCTGGAAAACCCGCTGGAAGAGGTGCTGGTGGAGAACCAGTCCATCCGCCTGCATGTGTCGCCGTTCCAGGTGCTCACGCTGCGGCTCAGGATCCAATGACTTACCTCTCATTCCCACCTTCCGCCTGAATTCCCAATGGCAGCTGGAGGGGCATGAAAAATGGTGATGGCGCAGCAGGGGAGGAAACGTTGGAGATCAGGAAGCCCTGAAAGGCTTCACCTCATAGCATCAGAATGCGGCCGTCACAGCCTTTGCCCGAATAGCCACCGGCAGGGCTGATCAATGAACGCCCTTCAAGCACGGCCTGACATTCCAATATGGCAAGTTCCGGGGTTCCTTTCCTCCCGGGCGTGTCATACAGCGGAGCATTGATGTACAGGGAAGGCTGCACAGGCATCTCAAGGATCGCCTTGCCGAGCCCTCTCCATGGAACGGTGCCGTATCCGGGTTGGCAGTTGCCGTTTTCGTCGCCCGGACCTTTGTTGTCGCTCAAGTACAGGGCACCAACCCAATTCCTGAGAAGGAAAAAATCCTCACACTTGACCAACTCAGGCAGTTTGACGGCAAGGACGGCCGGCCCGCCTA
>CAZJCB010000361.1:0-2036 GCA_964544245.1 uncultured Christensenella sp. | reverse complement strand
ATCCCTGCAACCAGTTCCCTGTCGTATTTGACTTCAAAGCGCGCAGAAGGCGCGCCGAAGCGCGCGAGGCTCCCTGAAGCACCCGCTCCGGGGGAAATATGAAGGTAGTCCCGATACATCACGCTGTGGGGAGAGATGATGACAAGGGTGTCCGGTTTCTGCGCCATCAGTTTCGCGGAAGCTTCCTCGTACGCCGACACCGTCTTCTCTATCTGTTTTTCCCCGCCGCGGCCCACCAGAGGATGGATCAGCGGCGGATGGGGCACTATGATGCCGCCGACAATCGCCAATTGACTCACTTCCTTTATCACATTGTACCACAATGCCGGTTTGACCGGCAACGAAGGAATAGCTATACTGGCAATCAGGAGGGCAGAATATGCAGCATAGAATCATGACGGATGGCCCTTTGCACTCGCGGGAAGGCCTGCTGAGCGAGGCCGGGTACGCTACCAGCCTCATCAAGGCTTACGACCGAAAAAGGATCCTTGCGCGAAAATGGCGCGTCAAGGAATGGGACTGTTATCTGGTCATGAATGATCATTTCGCGTTTGCGATGACGGTTGCGGACAACGGATATCTGGGACTGGACAGCCTCAGCCTGCTGGATTTTGACAGAGGTGATCATCAAACGAAGACAAGGATGGTCCCGTTCCCGCTTGGCGCGCGCGGTTTACCCTCGTCCTCAGCGGAAGGGGTCACAAGGGCAGCCGGGAAGAACTATGAAATCACCATCCGCACCGGTGAGGGCAAACGGGAGCTGTACGGTCATATGTACGATTTTGGGGGCGCAGGAAAGCCGCTGCTCTTTGACATTGAACTGATTGATGTGAAGCAGGACAGCATGGTCATCGCAACCCCTTTTGACAAAAAGCCGGAATGCTTCTATTACAGCCAGAAAATCAACTGCCTGCCGGCGGAAGGCCGAGTCATCTTTGGGGACAGGGAATATATCTTTTCGCCTTCCGCTTCCTTTGGCACCCTGGACTGGGGCAGGGGCGTCTGGCCTTATAAAAACACCTGGTATTGGGGTTCCGCTTCCGGGATGGTCGAGGGGCGCCCTTTCGGGATGAACCTGGGATACGGCATCGGCGACACCTCAAAAGCGACTGAGAATATGCTGTTTTATAGCGGCAAGGCTCATAAACTCGGCGCGGTGCAATTCAATGTGCCAAACAACGATGAGAAAGAGGGTTATCCCGGCCCCTGGCCCTGGGCGGTCAAGGACGACGCCGGACGGCTGGATCTGAAGTTTGATCCCTTGCTGGACAGGGCGGCGGATATGAACTTCTGGCTGCTGGCGTCCCGCCGGCACCAGGTTTTCGGCCGCTTTTCAGGCACAGCGACGTTGGACGGAGGAAAACAGCTGAAGATACAGAACCTCACAGGCTTTCTGGAAAAAGTGCGGAACAAATGGTAAACCACGGATGAATCTGTCCACAGGGTACGTTTTCATGTTGTAGGTACGGGACTTGTCAGTCCGTTTCACTCCCGGTTGATCTGGCAGTACGGCGCGAGAAGGCGCAGCCGCAATAGTCCTGGCGGTAAAGCCCTCGCTCCCGGCTGATCTGGATGGAACGCAGGTACCCGCCCCGCTTTTTGAAGTCACTGGGAAGGAAAGGAACGCCATGGGTTTCCCCTGCTTCATTGCCCAGGCGGTTCAGGAGCGCCGCATCCTTTCGGGGGCTGAGCGTCAGGGTGGTGGTAAAGTGATCGCAGCCAAGGTCCCTGGCAGCGCCCGCGGAACGGGACAAACGAAGGCGGAAGCACTCCGCGCACCGTGCCCCGCCTTCCGGCTCCCCCTCCATGCCGCGCACGGCAGCCATGAATGCGCCGGGATCGTAAGGGGATATGATGACACGCTCAGCCCATCCGGTTTCCTGCGCCAGGCGGACCGTTTCCCCCGCACGCAGGCGATGCTCCGCCTCAGTGTCGATGTTGGGGTTGTCAAAGAAGGCGATGATCCGAAAGGCGTCCCTCAGGCGCTCCAGCACAGCGCTGGAGCAGGGAGCGCAGCAGACGTGCAACAAGAGCAG
>CAZJCB010000360.1:0-2037 GCA_964544245.1 uncultured Christensenella sp. | reverse complement strand
GCAGCGGCAGGAGAGGAGAGCGGGATGAGCGCGGACATCAACAACCGGGAGTTCAGGAAAGAGAAACTGAAGGAGATCATCAGGAAGCTGCACAGGGGGAGCACGGTGGAGCAGGTGCAGGAGGAATTCGCCGCCACCTTCGGGCACGTGAGCGCGGAGGAGATCAGCATGGCTGAATATGCCCTGATGCAGGAAGGCACCACGGCGGAGGAGATCCAGAGCCTGTGCGACGTGCACGCCGCGGTGTTCAAGGGCTCCATCGAGGAGATCCACGCGCCCAGGAGCGCGGAGGAAACCCCCGGGCATCCCGCCCACACCCTGAAGGAGGAAAACTGGGCGCTGCGCGCGGTGATGGAGGAGATCAGGCGGCTGCTGAAGGCCCCGGCGACGGGCAGCTGGCTCAACGAGGTGCGCGCCTACGCGGACCTGCTCAGCGGCATCGACACCCACTACAAAGTAAAAGAGAACCTCTTCTTCTCCTACATGGAAAAGCACGGCGTGAACGCGCCGCCCAAGGTGATGTGGGGCGTGGACGACGAGATCCGCGCGGAACTGAAGCACGCGCTCACAGAACTGGACCGCGGGCAGACCGCGGCGCTGGAGAAGGCGCTCACGCGGCTGGAGGACATGGCCTTCAAGGAAGAGAACATCATGCTGCCCATCCTGCTGGAGAAACTGGAGGACGAGGAGTGGCGCCAGATCGCCGAGGACACCCTGGAGTTCGGCTGGTTCCTCATCGACCAGCCCCCGGCCTACAGGGGCGCGCCGCGCCTTCAGGAGGACGCCGGCGATGAAACCCCCGTGCCGGAAGGCGGCGTCCGCCTGCCCACCGGTTCCTTCAGCGCGGAGGAACTGAGCGCCCTCTTCAACGCCCTGCCGATTGACATCACCTTTGTGGACAAGGACAACAGGGTGCGCTATTTTTCCCAGGGCCGGGAGCGCGTCTTCCCCCGCACGGTGAGCGTGCTGGGGCGCGACGTGAAGAACTGCCACCCGCCGGCCAGCGTGCACGTCGTGGAGCAGATCGTGGAAGACCTGCGCGCGGGCAGGAAGGACCATGAGGACTTCTGGATCCGGATGGGGGAGAAGCTCATCCTCATCCGCTATTTCGCCGTGCGCGGCCCCGGGGGCGAGTTCCTGGGCGTGGCCGAGACCACCCAGGACATCGCGCCGCTGCAGAAGATCACGGGGGAGAAGCGGCTCCTGTCCTGACGGGACATCAGCCCCAGTGGACAAAAGGGACTGCCGATGCGGCGGCCCTTTTTTCGACTTTTCCGGCAGGACGGGAAATCCCGCATAAACCTGTGCGTATCTCACTCATCTGGTATAAAATGGTTCCAGGATAAAGGCGGGGAGGGGGCGCGGAAGATGAAAGTCGGGATCGGGCTGTACGTCAGGAACAGCGCCGCGGCGGTCGCGTTTTACCAGGAGGTGTTCAGGCTGGAGCTGGGGTATCACGTCAAAAACCCGGACGGCTCCTATTTCCACAGCGAACTGTGCAGGGACGGGGAGGCGGTCCTGTCGGTCGTCGAGTCCCCTTCCAGCGCCGGCGGCAGCGCCGTGGAGCTGGGGATAGAATTCGCAGGCGCCCAGGAGGTCAGGGAAGCGTTTGCCAAACTGTCCCAGAACGGCACGGTGCTGATGGAGGTCTGTGAACTGCCGTGGAGCCCCTGCGCCGCCGTGGTCGTCGACCGGTTCGGCATTCGGTGGTACATCACGGCGCCGCAGCACAGGCCGCCGGAAAGCTTCAGCCCGGAGCGGCAGGGCTGAACCGGGCGCGCCGAGGGGCCCGGTCGGGGGAATCCCGCGCCGCCGGCGATCAGGCTTCGATCACCCTGCGTTCCCCAGTCAGGCTGTCTTCCAGGACCATCTGCCGCCACAGGCAGCGGACGTTTCCGGCCTCCTGGTCGCGGTGGTGGTGGCCGAAATACCACCTTTGGAAGCGGCCGGACTGCCAGACCCGGTCCAACATGAAGGCGGGATGCGCCCTGCTGCCCGGCTCCTGGCCCGTGTGGGCATAATAGGCGCCGGGCGGCT
>CAZJCB010000359.1:0-2063 GCA_964544245.1 uncultured Christensenella sp. | reverse complement strand
CGGCTCCATCTCTGGGCCCACCCTTGCTGCGTTCGCCGATTATGTCACTCTGCTCAGGTGCCCGGCCGAAGCCAGCTAAGCCGGGTGGCAAGGCGGATGAGGCGTTTCGGCTCGTTATTATCAAGTTGTGCGTTTCCATTCTTTTTGCTTCAGTTCTGCTCCACATCCATCCATGCCCCGCCGATTAGATGAACCACCCTGCACCCGATAGGGATTCATTTCACATTGTATTTATTTGTTACACCCTTTCGGGATTTATATCAGAGCCAATCGCGCAGTGAGAAAGACCAGTAATATGAAGGGAAGCCAGGGCGAGAGAAATATTCATCACCCAGGAAAAGCAAGGAACAGATTGAGTTTGTAAAAGAACGGATGATGGAAACCAGAAAATCGCACCCATGGCGTTTACCTGTTACCCAAACGTTAAAAACCGTTGAAAAATCAGATAAAAATGGAAAAAGCGCAGCCTCTGTGGTAGAATTGGATTGCAAAAAAACAAACTACTGGAGGTGGCTTTTTCCATGGCAATCATACCACAGATCTCGATGTTTGACTACGAGGCTGACCTGAAGGACTACGGGGATCTGGAACGGCTCAGGATGGTGCTGGACTATCTTCCGGATGAGGGCGTCGTCAGGATGCTGGAGGAACGCCGGGGCGCGCGCGGGAGGGATGATTATCCGGTGCGGATGATGTGGAACCTGTTCATCGCCCTGATCGTATTTCAGCACTTGAGTGTTGCCAGCCTGCTGAGGGAACTGAAGCGAAATGTTCAGCTGCGCTGGGCGGTGTCCGGCGGGAGCATGAGCAGCTGGAACGTTCCCAGCGCGGATGCCATGAGCCGTTTTTACAAACGCCTGGGAACTTTGCAGGCGGAGATTGACAGGATGATTGACGTCATGATTGAGGGTCTCAGGGAGATATTGCCGGAGTTGGGGAAATACCTGGCTATGGACAGCAAGACGATTGCTTCTTTATCGCCCGGGGAAAGCAAGGGGAAAAAGAAGGATGGCCGTGGGGAGCATGACGCACGCTGGGGAAAGAAGAGATACGCGGGCAGGAACCGGGACGGAAGTTTCTGGGAGAAGGAGATTTCCTGCTTCGGGTTCAAACTTCACCTGCTGGTGGACAGTCTGTATGAGCTTCCGCTTGCTTATGAAGTAACACCCGCGAACGCCGCGGACACGCCGGAAGGGATGAAACTGATGGCGGCATACAAGAACCGGCAGCCTGAACTGTACAATAGCGCGAAGTATCTGAGCGCGGACCGGGGATATGATTCCCAGGACCTGGTGGAGCAATTGGCGAAAGACGGAATCGTGGCGGTAATAGACACACGGGAGATGTGGAAGGAAAGGGAGCACCCGCTGCTGGATTATGAGAACCTGACCTATACAGAGAAAGGGATCGTATACTGCGCCTGTCCGACCACCGGGAAGCAGCGTGAGATGGGGAATCAGGGATATGAGGGATCCCGGGACTGTGTCAGGAAGGTCTGCCCGGTGAAGCAGTACCGGGGGCTTGTCTGCCAGGGGGCGACCTTCTGCCGGCTGAGCGGTAAAAGCCTGCGGATTCCGCGGGTTACTGACCCCCGGGTATTCCAGCGGTTACCGCGGGACAGCCACAAGTGGAAGCGGGAGTACAAGCGCCGCACGGGTGTAGAGCGGGTGAACAGCCGGCTGGACGTTTCGTTTGGCTTTGAGCAGCATACCATCCGGGGACAGAAGAAGATGCGGCTGCGATTGAGCCTGGCTTTGCTGGTGATGCTGGCGTTGGCAGGTGCACACCTGAAGGCAAAGGGAGCTGACTGCCAGACCTACCGGAGTTTGGTGCGAATGCCTGCCTGAAGCAGGAGGGAAGGGGAATCGGACGAAGGAACGGGAACCTTTCTGCAGGAAGGTTTTATTGGCGATCCCAAAAGGAAATATTCAGGGCTGAAAATGATGGACCAAAGTAAAAAACGTGTCCTGTTGAATCAAAAACGGGATAAAATGCCTGAGGAAGCTGTCTTCAGCGCAATGCACTGGCGTGTACTTCGTCAGACAAATTCGAAAAACACTCAC
>CAZJCB010000358.1:0-2068 GCA_964544245.1 uncultured Christensenella sp. | reverse complement strand
ATCGCCCTGCCGCTGAGCCTCATCGGGCTGTACCTGCAGCACACGCACATCCTGCGGCCCGAGGGCAGTGCGCTGCATACCGGCCAGGCGACCTACGGCGACCTGCCGCTGCACCTGTCCATCATCACCTCCATCCCCGGCAAGAGGCTGCCCGCAGATTACAGCATCCTGCCGGGAACGCGGCTGGGCTATCCCTTCCTGGGCGACAGCCTGTCCAGCTCCCTGACGGTGCTGGGCTGGGGCCTGCGCGCGGCGGTCATCGTGCCGGGCGCGCTGATGATGGCGCTGGTGTTTTCCGGTTTCCTGCTGCTCGCCCTGCGCTGCTGCGCATCCCGCCGCGCGGCGGTCCTGGCCGCCCTGTTCGTGTTCCTCAACGGCGGCCTGGGCTTCCTGTACAGCCTGGACATGATGGGCGTCAGCCTGGGAAGCCCCGGCAGCAACGAACTGCAGCAGGGGCAGTGGCTCCAGCGGCTCTGGACCATCCTGAACGGCTGGTACCAGACCCCGGCCAACCACGCGGAATTCACGCAGTACAACCTCCGCTGGAGCAACCTCATCGCCGACATGCTGCTGCCCCAGCGCACCTTCCTGGCCGGCTGGGCGGTCCTCATCCCCTGCCTCTACCTCCTGCTGGACATGGCAAAGGAAGGAGGATGGCGGACCCGCCAGCTCCTCCTGCTGGGGGCCCTGGCGGGCGGCCTGCCCCTCATCCACACCCATTCCTTCCTGGCGCTGGGGCTGTTCAGCCTGGGGCTGATGGGGTACAGCCTGATAAGAAATGGAAGGCTGCGGCCTTGGCTCTTCTTCGGCGGCACCGCGGCCCTGCTCGCCCTGCCGCAGCTGGTCATTTTCACTTTCCGGCAGTCCGTCGCCGGGGATTTCCTGCGCCTGCAGTTCAACTGGGTCAACAACGCCGGCGGAAACGGCCTGAGGGACGGCTACCTGTGGTTTTACCTCAAGAACGTCGGGCTGCCCTTCCTGCTCCTGCTGTTTTCCTTGTTCCAGAAGGACGCCTGGCACAGGAGCCTGTTCGCGGGCGCCTTTCTGATCTTCATCACGGCCGAACTGGTCGTCTTCCAGCCCAACGAGTACGACAACAACAAGCTGTTCTACGTCTGGTGGGCCATCTGCGCGATGCCGGCGGCCGATTACGCCTTCGCCCTATACGGCCGGCTGAAGGGCCTGCGCGCCCGCCCGCTGATGGCGGCGCTGGCGCTCATCCTGACGTTTTCCAGCGGCGCGCTGGCGGTAGCCCGGGAGGCGCTGAGCGATTTCCAGATGTTCTCCGCGGAGGACGTCAGGCTGTCGGCTTTTGTCCGGGATGAAACGCCGCGGGACAGCCGTTTTTTGACCGGGACCCAGCACCTCAACCCCGTCAGCGTCCTGGCGGGCCGGGAGATCGTCTGCGGGCCGGATCTGTGGCTGTATTACCACGGCTTTGACACCCGGGCGCGCCAGGACGACGTCATGGCATTCTACGGCGATCCGGCGTCCGCGCGCGGCGTGCCCCTGAAGTACGGCGCCGGGTACGTCCTCCTGGGCCCGTATGAAAAGGGCATGGGCGGCAGCGGGGAAGAGTTGGCCGCGCTGTATGAGCTGGTCTACGAGAGCCCGGAGTACAGCGTGTACCGGGTGCCGGAGGGATGACGGGGAGAGGTTCGGGGGATTTCATCTCCTTGACCCAATATTCTAAAAGAGCATTTCCATTGATTGATCCGGAGGCAGATTTGTCTGAACTGACCCGCAGGTTCCTGGAATACTCCCTGCGCCACAGGCGGCCGGTCAAGCTGGTTTGGGTGGCGGAAGGCGAGATCAAGGCCGGCAACGTCACCGTGCTGCGCCTGGGTGATGAAGACTTTGACTATCTGACCGCGCGCGGCAAGAAGAAGGCGCTCACGATGGGCATCTCCGGCGTCCTGAGCGCGTCCTATGCCCGCGGGGACGACGGGAATACGATGAAAAACCAGGAACGGGAAGGCAGGGAAGGCGGATGAGGGAACGGCTGGAGCGCGTGCGCACACAGAAACCGAGGCTGTTTGAGCTGGGGGCCTACCTCTTTTTCGGCGCG
>CAZJCB010000357.1:1807-2071 GCA_964544245.1 uncultured Christensenella sp. | reverse complement strand
GTGCGGGCAGGGACAGTTTTACTATTGGTTGAGACTGGTGCGCACAGAAACCATCGACCGTTCAAATCAGAAAGCCAGGAGGTGTCGCTGGTTAGGGTTGAACCGTCTCGACTGCCGGCAAGCCAAGGGAAACTGGCATCCGTTGTGGGGAGCCAGCTGCCGGGGATTATCATCCGATACGGGAGCGCCGCCGTTGAACTGCCGGCAGGAACGCAGACCGCGGCGATCGCGGAACTTTTGAAGGCGCTGAGTGAGGCGTGATTG
>CAZJCB010000357.1:0-1797 GCA_964544245.1 uncultured Christensenella sp. | reverse complement strand
ATGTCGCATGCGGCTATACGGACATGCGCAAGCAAATCGACGGGTTAACGTATATCGTACGGGAAAAGTTCAGCCGGGAGCCGGATGAGACATCACTGTTTCTGTTCTGCGGACGGAAGTCGGACCGCGTGAAGGCGCTGTATTGGGACGGAACGGGATACATCCTGCTCTACAAGCGGCTGGCGGAGAAGAGGTTTCAGTGGCCGAGGAGCGAAACGGAGCTGCTGAATGTGACCCAGCAGGAGTTTCGCTGGCTCATGGAAGGGTTGTCCATCCTCCAAAAGAAGGCCTTTGTGAAGGGAACGCCGCCCGATTTATACTGAAAATTTCTTCGAAAAAAGCCGGAAAACCAAAAGGATTTTCGCTGCGTATGTCGAATCAATCCGTATACGGAGGGGGTGAGCGGCATGGACGAGCCCATGGTTCCGGCGGCTGTCCTGATTGAAATCCGACGGCAGCTGGCGGATTTGCAAAGCACCATCTCCGCGCTGACCGCCCATCTAATCAAGAAGGATGAGGAGATAGAGCGGCTGAAGCAGTTGCTGCTCAATGCCCGTCGCGCCCGTTTCGGGCAGAGCAGCGAAAAAAGCGTGTATGTTCTTTCAGACGGCGCGCGGCAGCTGAGCCTGTTCGACGATCCGGACAGCGAGCCAAACAGCGGCGATGTGCCGGTTTGTCAGGCCGACGAATCCCCTGAAGCAGGAGCGGTGCAGGTGACTGGCCATGCCCGCAGGAAGAAGCGGACGAAGGAAGAGCTGTTCGCTTCTCTGCCGCGGGAAACCCGCGTCATTGACCTTCCGGAGGAGCGGAAGGTGGATGCGCAGGGCCGAGAGCTTTCCTGTATTGGGCAGGAGTATTTGCGCACGGAAGTGACGGCCCGCCGCGAAGAGGCAACGGCTGTTGAAATCTACCGCAAGGTCTACGCGAACAAGCATGTGGAACGGGAAACGGGATTTGCGGAGATTGTCAAGCCCGACGCGCCCGCCGCGCTGATTCCCCACAGCTATGCCTCTGCGTCCCTTGTGGCGAGCGTGCTGGTGAAGAAGTACGCAGACGCCCTCCCTTTATACCGTCAGGAGCAGATCTGGAGGCGCATCGGCATACCGCTCAAGCGCGGGACGATGGCGGCCTGGGCGACCTTTGTGGCCGAGCATTATCTGCGACCCGTCTGGCAGCGGTTCAGGGAAGAGTTGATCGGGCAGCGCGTGATCCACGCGGACGAGACGGTTCTCCAGGTACTGAAGGAGGAAGGCAGGTCCCCCGCCTCGGAATCCCGCATGTGGGTGTACGCGTCTTCGGGGCGCAGCGAAACACAAATCCGCTGCTTCGAATACCACGACAACCGCGCAGGTCAGTGCGCACGGGATTTTCTCGACGGTTTCCGCGGAGTTCTGATTTCAGACGGGTACAGCGGATACAACAAGGTGAAGGGCAGCGTGCGGGCGGGCTGCTGGGCGCACGTCCGGCGCAAATGGCGCGAAGCGATGCCCAAGGAGGAGGCGCCCCGGAACTCCAAAGCTGTTCAGGGTTATGAGTACTGCACTCGCCTGTTCTCCCTTGAAAGAACGTTTGAGGCAATGTCGGACGATGAGCGCAGGCACGCCCGCCGGGAAAGGAGCAAGCCGATTCTGGATGAGTACTGGGCTTGGCTGGATACCGTGCACAACCCGTCCGGCAAACTGAAAGAGGCGGTCACATACGCCCGTAACCAGAAGAAGCACCTGCAAACCTTCCTGGATCATGGGGAGATTGAAATCAGCAACAACCAGGTGGAGAATGCCATCCGGCCATTTGTTG
>CAZJCB010000356.1:0-2096 GCA_964544245.1 uncultured Christensenella sp. | reverse complement strand
GATGAATATACCACACCCCACGAACCTCAGTCAAGCATTATTTTGGGGAAATTTCAGAATTTTGCGCAATTTTGCGCAAGATCATCCGGCTGTGGGTTTTGGCGCGCCTGATACCGGAAAAGAGTCCTTTCCCTGTGCTGTCTGCTTTTTCTCACAACTCCGGCAGCCAGCCATCCACCTGCTTTCGGCGGTAGACGCCGTTCTCCCTTTCCATGAAGCCGAAGTCCACCAGCTCACGGCGGATGGTGCAGTACTCTGAGAACACCGGTATGATCACCGCGTTCACTTCCGCTTCTGAATAATCGCGCCCAGGTTCAAAGCGCCGGACGAAGACGTCCAGCACAAGCAGGCGTTTCTTTCGTTTGACCGGCAGCATGAGGAGCCGCCCTTCCTCAAAAAAAGCGCGGAACACCTTTTCCCGCTCCTGCCGCAGCGCGTCGCCATCCATCATCATCCCTTCCCTTCCCTTTTTGCTTCTTTGTATCATACCATACATGAAAACCGCTCAAAACAGATATGCCGGGGTTTGGGTTTAAAGGCTTGCAGGCGATGGTATGTTATTGAAGATGAACATTGTGCCCTTCCGGCAGAAAGAGGTTAACCTTATGAACCACCATGAACCCCACATCCAGTCCATCACCGGCCGCCAGATCATGGACAGCCGCGGCTTTCCGACCACGGAGGCAGTCGTCACGCTGAGCAGCGGGGTTTCAGGCGCCGCTGCCGCGCCCAGCGGGGCGTCGACCGGCCTGTTTGAAGCCCACGAGCTGCGCGACGGGGACAAGACCCGCTTTGGCGGCAAAGGCGTCACCAAGGCGGTGGGCCACATCAACAATGAGATCGCCAGAGCGCTGAACGGAAAAGACTGGAAGAGCCAGAAGGAACTGGACGACGCGATGATCAGCCTGGACGGCACCGCAAACAAGACCGGCCTGGGCGCCAACGCCATCCTGGCCGTCAGCCTGGCCTACGCCAGGGCTGTGGCCAACAGCGAAGGCAGGAGCCTGTTCCGCAGCCTGGGCGGGGAAAGCGCCGTCACGCTGCCGGTGCCGATGATGAACATCTTGAACGGCGGCGCGCACGCGGCCAACAGCCTGGACGTTCAGGAATTCATGGTCATGCCGGTGGGGGCGAAGACCTTTGAAGAAGGCCTGCGCTGGGGAGCGGAAGTCTACCAGGCGCTCAAGGCGTTGCTGAAGGGCAAAGGCCTGGCCACCGCGGTGGGCGACGAAGGCGGCTTCGCGCCGGACCTGAAGAGCGAGCGGGAAACGCTGGACCTGATCCTGGAAGCTATCCGCAAGGCCGGGTATGAGCCGGGCCGCGATATAGCCCTGGCCATCGATGCCGCCGCCAGCGAATGGAAGGCGGACAAAGGCTACCACCTGCCCAAGACGGGCCTGAAGTACACTACCGACGAACTGATCGAGTTCTGGGCGAAACTGGTCGAAGACTATCCCATTGTCTCCCTGGAAGACCCGCTGGACGAGGAGGACTGGGAAGGCTGGGCCAAGCTGACCCGGCGCATCGGCAACAAGGTACAGATCGTGGGCGACGACCTCTTCGTCACCAACGTCAACCGGCTGCAGCGGGGCATCAGGGAAGGCTCCGCCAACGCGATCCTCATCAAGCTCAACCAGATCGGCTCCCTGACGGAGACCCTGGCCGCCATCAAGTTGGCGCAGGACAGCGGCTTTAACACTGTAATCTCCCACCGCTCGGGCGAGACGGAGGACACCACCATCGCCGACCTGGCCGTCGCCGTCAACGCGGGCCAGATCAAGACCGGCGCTCCTTGCCGCAGCGAACGCGTCGCCAAGTACAACCAGCTGCTGCGCATCGAGCAGGAATTAGGAACCAGGGCGAAGTACCCCGGCAAGGACGCCGTCGCGCGGAAGAAGTAAAGAACAAAAGGGATATGGGGGGAACGTTCTGGGGGAAGAATTCCCCCAGGCCCCCGGAATCATTATCAGATGCTGACTTTCCCCGGCATAATCAAAGCGAAACTTGAACGGCGCGCTTATCCGAACGCGCCGCTTCTTTAAAAAGTAAATCCCGATTCGCTATTTATTCTGTTTCTTCAAAGAGTTGGTTCATTC
>CAZJCB010000355.1:0-2105 GCA_964544245.1 uncultured Christensenella sp. | reverse complement strand
CCGTGGTCCCCGATACGTCCGCCGCGTCGCCCGGCTCCGTCACGCCGCAGGCCAACGCGTTGACTACCTGGTCGTGCGCGCCGGTGACCGCGAGGGTCCCCCCCGGCAGCCCCAGCCGCTGCGCGACGTCCGGCCTGAGCCTGCCGGCGACGCTCCCGGCCGGCACCACCACCGGCAGCTGGTCTTCCCCAAAACCGCTGGCGTCCAGCAGTTCCCCGGACCAGGCGCGGCGGTTGACGTCAAACAGCAGCGTGCGGCAGGCCAGGGACACGTCCACCACGGTTTCCCCGCACAGGCGCCAGAGGATGTAGCTGGAAATGAGTAGGTATTTCCAGACAGGGCGGGGGGCGGTCTCCCTGGTATGGAGCATCTTGGAGAGGGAATAGAAGGAGTCCGGCTTGGTACGCGTGACGCGCATGAAGGTCTCCTCCCCCGCGCGACTGACCAGGTCGGAAAACGCCCGGCTGCGGGTGTCCGCGAAGTACATGATGATGTCCGACAGTGGATTGCCCTGCCTGTCCAGCGGCACAAAGGACTCGCCGAAGGAGGACACCGTGACGGCCGCGACCTCCCGCCGGTCCGGGAGCTCGGCGGCGCAGCGGGCGATGACCTCCAGCACCGTATCCGACAGGACCAGGGGGTCCAGGCTGGTCTTCCCCGCGGGGTTGGGGTACTCGATATAACTGACGGCCAGCTGGCGGCCGTCCTCATGGAAGGCGGCGCATTTCGCGCCCGTGCCGCCGATGTCAACGCCCAGGCTGATCAAGGCTGTCTCCTTAAGGGAATCTTCAGTGGAGAACGGGACGTTTCCGGGGGATCCCATCCCCCGGACCCCCAGGCAAGGGATTTCATCCCTTGACCCGGAATTTACCAAGGGAACCTCTAAAAACGCCGATATTTGCATTCAACAGGGAGTAGAGCTCGCTTTTTATGATAACAGGCTCTATATACGCTCAAAAAATGGTTCTATTTCATTCGTTTTTCCTCTTTGGCACCCTGTTTTCCCAAATTTGGGCATAGTTATCCTGCAACAGGCAGTTCCCGGCTTACAATTTCGTACCTGCACAGGTTATAGACCAAGTTGGTCAGCCCAATGTTGAACTTCGCCCGCGCTATTCCGATACTGCGTATTGTAATCCCACGCATGGTGCCCGTCATATAGCCGAAGACATGCTCAATGCGTACCCTGATTCTGGATTTCCTTTTGTTCTCTGCTTTCTGCTCGTCACTTAAAGGTTTGTTGCGATACCCTTTTTCATGGATCCGGTTCTCAATTCCTTCCGGCAGCTGCTCAGCAATCGGATTGCCGGAATACGCGCTGTCCGCGTACAGAACCTTGTCTTTTTCGTCCAACAATTCAATCAATGCCTGGCTGTCGTGTACTGACGCATCTGTCACTGTATAGTCCGTGATAAGCTTGCTCTGTGCATCAACCTTGACGTGGTCCTTGTATCCATAATACTTCTCTTCATTCTTCTTCGTCCAGCGGGCATCCGTGTCTTTCTGACGGATTTTGTGGACGTTCTCCGGTTTTTTCCAGTCTTCCGGAACGTTGCCTTCTTTGATCTGCTGGTTTTCATCCCGCGTGTTCCGTTGTCGAGGCACTTCCACAAACGTTGCGTCCACGATGCTCCCTGTGTGTGAGATGACGCCCAGTTGTTCCAATTGAAGGCTGAAGCAATTGAACAACTCATCCATCACGCCCGCCTTTACAAGCGTGTCGCGGAACAGCCAGATCGTCTTCGCGTCCGGTACCGGGTCTCCCAATGTCAACCCCAGAAACCGCCTGAAAGTCATCCGGTCATTGATCTGGAACTCCGCCTGGTCGTCCGAGATGTTGAACAGCTTCTGAAGTATCAGTATTTTAAACAGCAGCACATAACTGTAGGGCGGACGCCCTCCCGTGCCTTTATGCTCCTTCGCAAAAACACGGTTCAGTGTGCTTTCAAATAACCGCCATTCAACGACTCGATTCAGTTTCTCCAAATGATCCCCGAGTTTGCTGAGTTTCCTCAGACAATTGCTCTCATCAAAAAATCCTATCTGTTTCATACCTTTATTTTACCATAAATATGCCTGTTTTGCTTGAGTTTTTAGAGGTGACC